>DAOTVZ010000064.1:0-5580 GCA_034436045.1 Ktedonobacteraceae bacterium
CGGCAAGGGTAGTACGTTTCTCTTTACGTTGCGCGCTCTACCGGCCCGTTCTACCCAACCGCTGCTGCCGGATACGGCGTTTTCCTCCACCCAGCTACCGAAGAACACCTCCACTCTCGACGAGAAAATGCCCATTTCCTTTTTACCCTGAGATGGAATATTTCGTCGAGCTTCGTCGCCCAGCCGGTCGGCTGTTTTACTACTATCCCATTTTTTTGCGCAAGGCGTCACTATGTCGGTGTATCCATTCAACGTAATTATTATTAACCTGTCTGATAGATATCTGAGTAAATGGAGACGAAGCATAATGACAGCCATGCGTGGAGAAGACACCGGCGTCACGCCGAGACAAATTGAAGTTCTGACCTTATTAATACAGCGCGAATGCTGGTTGGTGAGTGAAATAGCCACACAACTAGGTGTGAGTTCGGCGGCAACGACGAAGGCTATCACTCGTCTGGAAAAGCGAGGGTTAGTGACGCGCTCGATAGACTTGATGGATCGTCGTTGCGTGCAAGTGCGCGTGACACGCGCTGCCCAGGAGATCGTGCGCCAGAGGGCAAGGTCTGTGTGAGGTGTTGGATATGAGCTGAGCGCGGGAGCTTCCCCGCGCCGGTTCAGGCTCCCTTTCGTTCTTGCGCGACCTGCGATGTCTCTTTCGGTGACGCCGTTTTTACGTACCCCCTTGCTTTTGCGTATTCCCACAGCGATTTTTGCAACTGGCGTCGGGCGCGCGAGATGCGGCTCATGACCGTCCCGATGGGGATTTGCAACGTCTCAGCAATCTCCTTGTATGACATACCCTCTATATCCGCCAGAATCACGGCCATGCGGAAATTAGGGGGAAGCTCGCTAAGCGCTTTATACACATCTTCGTCCAGGTACTGGCTCAGCACCTCTTCCTCGGCTCCCACGCTCAACTCCTGCCCGCTCAGGTCGCGGATACGGTTGTAGATGTAGAAATCCTCGCCTTCCGGTAATGTTGTGGTCACCGGATGGGTCGCCTGCTTGCGATAGCGATTGATGGCCGAGGTATTGAGGATACGGAAGAGCCAGGCGCGGAGATTTGTCCCGCGCTGGTAGCTGTTAGAGAAGCGAAAGGCTTTGAGCATGGTTTCTTGCACCAGGTCTTCGGCCTCCTGGGGATTATTGGTCATGCGCAAAGCAGTTCGATACAGGCTATCCAGTTGCGCCAGCACGCCCGCTTCAAAATCCTCTGACGGCCCATTGCCCTCAGTAGGGGGTGCGACCTCCGCTTCCGCAGGCAGGTCTATAGGAACTTCGGCCTCTTCCGCAGGCAGGTCTATAGGAACCTCGGCCTCTTCCGTCGGCAAGTTCATAGGAACTTCAGCCATTACTTCGGTTTGAGGTTGGTTCTCGATAGAGGGTAAGGGCTGTGCTTTGTCAACGTGTGGCTGATCTGACATGAAGTAAATTCTCTCCTCTAACCAGGCTTCCCTGTGATTGCGATTTGTCACTACAACCTTTAGTATACCATGTGACTGCAACCCGATCATATAGCACTGCTGTATGGCCTATGGGAATGAAAGTCCCCTCCTATTCTGTTAGAATGAACAGGTAACGTGACGAGCCTGTGTGAACCGATGTAGGAGAAGGATTTTATGGAGTGTATGAATTGCGTTGAGACGGCTGCTCGCCTGCATCTCTATCTTGATCGTGAACTCTCCGGCGAGGAAATTACGATAGTGCAGCAACATCTCGAAGATTGCCCTCACTGTCAATGTCGTTTTCATGTCGATATCAGTATTAAGCGGCTCATTCATGAGCGATGTAGAATGCAGCAGGCCCCGGAGCATCTGCGAGCCGCTATTCTGCGTATAGCTCGTATGCCCAGGCAGGAACTCCAGGCACTCGACCCTACGCTCGTACTGGAACTGCGGAATGATCTGGAGTGCGAAGATTGCCCGTAAATGAGAGCAGGAATTGCCGATACAACGAAAGCGCCGTGTGGCTTTATCCTGCTCATTTTATATCGGCAGACCAGCGCTGAAGTAGGCGTTGAGATAGGTGAGCAGATTGAAGAAGATCATGATGCCTACGAGAATCATGATAATGCCCGTGCCAATCTCAATCTTGCCCAGGTGAGGCTTTAACCATTTTAATAGCTTGCCGCTCTGATCAACGCCCAGGCCCAGCAGCAGGAAGGGGATGCCCAGGCCAAGCGAATAGGCCAGCAGTAGCAGCACTCCTTGACGGAGTGTGGCGGCGTTGGCGGCCAGAGCGAGAATCGGGCCAAGAATGACGCCGATGCAGGGTGTCCAGCCGATGGCGAAAATAATGCCAATCAGCAATGTGGCCGGATAACTCGGACGGCTGGGATGAAATTCAAAGCGTTTCTGCCAGTAGAGCAGTGGAATCTTAAGTATCCCTGCCAGATGCAGGCCGATCACGATGAGCAGCACTCCACCGATCTCCCTCACCAGCACCTGGTTCATGTTGAGGAAACTGCCCAGCGTGCTGGCGGTGGCACCCAGGGCCACGAAGGCCAGTGTAAACCCGATTACGAAGACGCTCGCGTGCAGAAATGTCATCAGGCGCGGAGCCGGTTGATGGGGGTCAGGAGCAGCTTGATAGACTCCCTGTCCGACCAACTGGGCCAGGTAAATCGGCACCAGTGGTAGCACGCAGGGCGATAAAAAGGATACCAGCCCGGCGACAAAGGCAACACCAATGTTCAACTGCGATGGGTTCATCGAAACAACACCCCCGAAAAAAGGTACTCCAGGACGTTTAGCTTGCCCCTTCTCCTCTCTAGTATAGTGGGTTACGTCGGACTGTGCAAATGTTTTTTGTGACGTTCGGCCTGGCTCCATTTTTTGAGCGCGTTACAGGCATGCTGCGTGAGACTGCTACGCTGTGCCGCATCCCCTGTATGATAATAACTCAGTTCACGTGCGATATACGTGATAAGCGGTACATTATAGACTACCATGCGCTCCAGGGCACTAAAGGCGCTTTCAGCGACGGCCTCATCCGTATCGAGCAGAGCTTGAAGCAGGTCTGGAAGAGCCTGGTGCAGCATTACCTCTCCATAAACCATTGCCACGCTGCTGCGCACATGACTATTTGGGTCATGGCGAAGTAGTGGACGCATTTGCATGTACAGGAGCGGCACCTGTTGATGCGTCGGATCGAGCAGGCCGAGTAACTCAACCGCGCGCTGGCGTACCAGGGGACTGGCGCTATGTAATAGCTCACCGGAGTGCCCATCCTCCAATATATCGGCGCTCAATGCATGCCATATGCGCTTTTGTCCCTGTGCACGCGCGCGCCACAGCAGGTAGGTTAGCGAATCCAAAATGGTAATTTGTACCTCTTCGTCAGGATGATGCAAGCTATGCAGCAACCAGCGTGTAATCTTGCTCCGCGTGGTGGCGCGTAAGGCATCAGGGAGCAGGCGCAGGCTCTCCAGCGCTTCCAGATACCCAGGGTGATCGTCCGTCAGAAGGACGGTGCCGAGAACCGCCGTGACATACTCGCCGCCGATGGCGACCAGCGTATAACACGCCTGACGCCGCAGTTCGGCCTGCGCGGAGCGTAAAAATGGCACGATATCGGTAAGCAGTCCCTGTTGAACGATGAGAGAACGCAAGGGCGGGCGGCGTGCCATCTCTTCCAGCGCCGCCAGCACGTGTTGCTGAACCTGGTGCACGCTATCCCGCAGCATGGCACCCAGCGTTTGCACGGTTGAGGGCAGTTTAATATGACGTAGCGCCCGTGCCGCCAGCAGGGCAATCTCCGCGTTGAAATCGTATAGCAGGGAGAGCAATTGTTGCGCCAGACGCTCCTGCTGCGTCTCGCTTAATGGCAATGCGATCTCAGTAGCCAGAATAAAGGCCGCCGCTCGTCGTACCTCCTCTGGCGCAGCGACGTCCGCAAGTTGCGTGAGAACCTCAATCCCACTGCTTTCACCGCTGATGAGCAATGTATATGAGACGGTCAGGCGAATCTGATACGCTTCCCATTCGCCCTGATGTTCCTTGAGGAGCGCGAGTGTGGACGGTGTAAGTGTCTCCCGACTGGCACGGGTAGCCAGTGCCATCGAGGCGGCGTAACGCACTGTCATCCAGGGTGACTGCAAGCCCTCACATAGCAGGGCTTCGTAATTCTCCTCCACGTGTAGATTGGTCGCTTCAATCACACAAATCCATAGCACCGGCCCTGGCAGGGTGTGCAGTACCGGGTGTTGCAGTAACAGGTCGAGACGCACCTGAGCCTTTTGCGCGAGATGAAAGAGAAGACGGCTACAATGTTCATATTGTGGTGGCCACCAGGGCCACGAAGGCGCGGTAATCTCCTGCGCATTACTCAGTGTGCTAAGCAAGAGCGGGAGAATAGCAGGCCCTTGACGTGCCAGGCGGCGTACCGCACGAACGCGGGTGGCGTGTTCGGTGTCCGGCCCCAGCAGCAAGGTCAACGCGGCCCGTGTGTTCTCATGGATGTTCTCCTGTGCAGGAAAGACAGAAAATGCTGCAACTGGATCAGAAGTTTTTATATAATGATGGGCTTGTTGTGCTTGATCCTGATGGCGTATATGCTTATTGAGTTTATTCATTACTTCCACCATAGTAAAATACTATTTTATTTTATTTATAGCGGACTCTACCAAATCGGCTTCTGAACCATAGTGGACTACTGCTATAGTGTAGATGGAATTGCGAATAATGCTGATAGCGCTAAGATCAAGCCTGTTTTTGTGGAGCGGAGCGCGGGCGCAGCCAGCGCGTGAACTGTCCCCAGAACGAGTGGTTTGCCTGCTCCTCCGGTTGCTTTTCAGAGGGAGAAGTTACTGGTGGCGGTGTAGCGGTTGTGTCCCTGTATTCACGATAGACTTTTATTGTGCCGACAGGGGGATAAGATTCCGTTGTTGGAACCTGTGTGGCAGCGGTGTCGGTATGAGCCGTTGGTGGAATGTGTTGTGTCGGCCTTGCATCATGGACAGAGGTATCCTGCGCAAGCAGACGCTTCTGTTGTGGGCGCTTGGGGGGATGAATGACGACAGGTGTACGTCCTGCTTGTGGAAATGAAGTTTTTGTTACTCCAGTTTTGCTAAGGGGTGGTAGCGCGGGGGGGTGCAGGTGCAGGCTGCGCAGATGTTCGGCGAGCAGGCGTGCCTCTGTGTAGCGCTGGTCGCGGTTCCGTGCCATCGCGTTCAGAATGATCTGCTCCAGTTCTGGAGAAAGTTCCGGGTTGTAGACACTGGGGGGGTGTAGTGGGCCACCGGTAATGGCTTGCGTCAATTCTGGCATCGAGCGACCGGTGAAGGGGCGATGGCCACTGACCATCTCATAGAGGACGACGCCCAGTGCATAGATATCGCTGCGGTTATCAAGAGTCTGGCCCCAGATTTGTTCCGGCGAAGCATAATAGATGCTACCGACCAGCGTTTTGGCGACGGTGATGCGCTGATAGCCGGTCGCGCGGGCGAGGCCAAAGTCCATCACTTTGATCTTGCCCCAGCGGTTGAGCATCAGATTCTCCGGTTTGATGTCGCGGTGGATGACGTGCCGTTCGCTGTAGGCACAGTCCAGCGCGTCGGCAATCTGTGCTGCGTACTCG
>DAOTVZ010000065.1:0-16812 GCA_034436045.1 Ktedonobacteraceae bacterium
GAGGTGCCGATGGAGAGATTCGAACCCTCAACCCTTTCGGGACCTGTTTTTGAGACAGGCGCGTATACCATTCCGCCACATCGGCATATTGTTTGCAGCCTTATGATAGCGTATTGAGGCTGCAAAGTCAAGTATCTTATGAACCTAATTTGTTTTGGACTGCGATGCTCCTGCCAAATCAGCTGTGCCAAAGGTACCAATGGCACGGAATTTCTGGTAGCGGTTCTCCAGGAGTGTCTCGACCGACTGCTGCTTTAGTTCAGCCAGATTGGTAAGTAGCGCCTTTTTGAGATTTTCGGCGGCCTGGCGCGGGTCGCGGTGTGCCCCTCCTAATGGTTCTGGTACAAGTTCATCGATAAGGTGTAGCCCGTAGAGTTCGCGCGCGCTGATACGCATGGTCTCGGCTGCCTGTGGGGCAAAAGCGGTATCGCGCCAGAGGATGGATGCTGCCGCTTCTGGTGCTGCAACACTGTAGATAGTGTGTTCTAGCATCAGAATACGGTCGGCAACGCCGATGGCGAGCGCGCCCCCACTGCCGCCTTCCCCAATCACGGCGGCGATAATGGGTACCCGCAGACGCGCCATCAGATACAGATTCTCGGCGATAGCCGTGCCCTGACCGCGTTCTTCATCGGCCAGCGCAGGATAGGCCCCAGAGGTATCGATTAACGCAATAATGGGCATGTTGAACTTCTCTGCCTGCTGCATCAGTCGGTGCGCCTTGCGATAACCTTCCGGGTGAGGCATACCCAGATTGCGAAACTGCATCTCTTTCGCGTCACGCCCCTTCTGGTGGCAGATCAACATCACCGTTTGGCCGTCCAGACAGGCCGGACCCGCTACAATCGCGTGATCGTCGGCGAACGTGCGGTCTCCGTGCAGTTCAAAAAAGCTTTCGCACATGACGTTGATGTAGTCGAGGGAGTAGGGACGGTTCTTGTGACGCGCGACCAGTACTGTTTGCCAGGCAGTGAGATGTTTATAAATATCTTCGATACGATGCTGGAGTTCGCGTTCCAGTTCCTGGAGTTGAGCCTGTTCTTCAGGTTTCAAACGCTCCCCCTTGCGCTGTAAGCTGTGAATCCTTTTCTCTAACTCGGCCAGTGGCTTCTCAAATTCCAGGTCAAATGCCATGCTGTTGCCCCTCTACTTTGTAGTACTACTATGACTGTATTACACCTTTATCGCTTCATATACAGGTGGAGCAGCTGTGAAAGCTTGTGCCGCAGGTCGCGTCGGTGGACAATGGCGTCGATCATGCCATGTTGAAGGACAAACTCGGAAGAAACGGCTCCATCGGGCAGTTTGATATGCATAAATCCCTCAATGACGCGCGGGCCAGCAAAGCAGATCAAGGCCCCTGGCTCCGCCAGAATCACATCGCCAAGCATGGCGAAGCTAGCAGTGACTCCACCTGTAGTGGGATCGGTGAGCAGGCTGAAATAGGGCAGGTGGGCCTCACCGAGACGGGCGAGCGCGGCTGACACTTTTGCCATTTGCATGAGCGAGTATAGACCTTCCTGCATGCGCGCGCCGCCGGAGGTCGAAACAACCAGCACAGGGAACTTCTTCTCCAGGCCCAGTTCGATAGTGCGGGTGATTTTCTCGCCGACGACGGAACCCATGCTGCCGCCGATGAAACGGAAATCCATCACGGCCAGCGCCAGTGGAAGGCCATCAATAGTGGCGTGCCCGCTGACGACGGCTTCGTTGAGGCCCGTTGTGGAGCGCTCCTCGGCGAGTTTGGCGGCATAGGATTGTGAGCGGGTCGCAAAGTTGAGCGGATCAGTAGAAATAATGTTGGTATCAGTTTCGACAAAGCTGTTGGTATCCACGAGGAGAGCGATACGCTCCTGGGCAGTAAGTTTAAAATGGTAGCCACAGCGAGGGCAGACTTTGAGATTTTTGTCCAGGTCACGCCCATAAAGGATTTCTTTGCATTTGACGCATTTGACCGCCAGATTGCCGACGGTCGCCAGATTAGTGCGACCATCGTTCGAGGGGCCCTGTCCCGTCGAAGGGATCGCAGCTTCCTTAACCATGAAAGAACCTCCCCATCAATCGTGTGCGAAGAGTGCCGCGACGAAACTCTGTGGTTCAAAGGGAGCGATATCGCCTACCTTCTCGCCCGTGCCGAGGAATTTAATGGGTACGCCCAGGTCATCGACCACCGAGAAGGCAAAGCCGCCTTTAGCCGTGCTATCCATCTTGGTGACAATGACACCAGTTAAGCCAACATCTTCGGCGAATTTACGGGCCTGGAGCAGCGCATTCTGTCCGGTGGTAGCATCGATCACGATCAACAGTTCATGGGGGCCATCGGGAACGAAACGTTGCACGATTTTGTTAATTTTTTTTAATTCCTCCATGAGGTTATATTTCGTATGCAGGCGACCGGCAGTGTCGATAATCACCACATCGTAGCCGCGTGTCTGAGCCGCTTGCAAGGCATCAAAGACGACGGCACCGGGGTCAGAACCAGGATTCTGGCTGATCACCGGCACATTCACGCGCTCGCCCCATACTTTGAGTTGATCAATAGCGGCAGCGCGGAAGGTATCGGCGGCTGCCAGCAGTACCTTGTGGCCCTGTGTGGTCAGCAGATGGGCTAATTTAGCGGCACTAGTGGTTTTGCCTGAACCGTTGACACCGATAATAAGAAAAACGCTGATCGGCGATTGCTTAGAGAAACGAAGCGGATAGGGCTTCCCTAAGAGTGAAACCAGTTCTTCGCGGAGGGCACGTTGCACCTGTTTTCCTGAGCGCATATTTTCCGCAGCGGCACGCTTGCGCAGATGTTCGATGAGCCATTCGCTGGTTTTTGGCCCAACATCGGCGGCGAGAAGCTGCTCCTCCAGATCATCCCACAGATTATCATCAATGGTATCATTCACCTCAACCGTTTCGTTGATGCGGTTGAAGATTTGGCGGGTGCGTCGGAGGAAGTTAAAACGTTGCTCGGCCTGTCCCTCATCGTGTCTGGCCTGCTCTTGCTTAGCCTGCTCTTGTCTGGCCTGCTGGTCTTTTTTGTTGGGGTCTTCCTCCGGTTTATGCCCAAAGAAACGGCTAAACACGCTTGTTTTAACTCCTTCTCGCTCTATAAAACACTTTTAATACATAGCGCCACACGTATGGTTGCTATGCCTATGAGTACTACCTATGTTCGCTACCTACATCTATTGGTGCCGCTGACGGGGATAATTTGCGCCAAAACCCTGAAAAGAGGGTTCCCTCTCATCTCATGCCCAGGCGAGATGACGGCCCCTCTTTCTGTGCTTGACAGAAATATAGCAAGCATTGTCGCCTTCTAGTGTTTTGCCGACAATTGCCCTGGAAAGAGTGCAAACACGTTGTCAGTAACAACCTGGTAGATAGTACCATACGTGCTTACACCCTTTCAAGTGTTGCCATTCCGCATGTCAACTACAAGCACAACTCTGTAGAAGAGTTAGCGACCTACCCCTCTCAAACCTTACTGTCGGCTGGTGCGATAGGAGTGGAGGGAGCCATCGCTGATTGGCTCGTTGATAATAATGTCGCCATTACGGATTTTAATGTTGTACAGGCATGCTGGATTGGTACAGACCCACGCCTTGTACTCAATAGAAGCTCCCTGGCTGCCGAAATCCGAAAGCGGAACCAGATCACCATCACTACACTTGCGACACCGAGGAAAAGTAAATTCCACGAGATCGCCTCCTTCCTTCACTCTGGAGGTAATGCCGCTTACCCGTGTCTCATCAGGGTTAAGCGAGGCTTACGAGAAAGTTAGCCGAGGGGGAGCCTCCGCCGCTGCATCCGCATCCCCACAGCAGGTATGACCATGCCGTAACTATCATACCACAAGTCCTTTTCTATGTCAGCAGGGAAGTGAAGAATTTTTCATATTTCTCAGGAAAAACTCATCTCTTTTTCTGCCAACTTCGTCAAGGATTGAGCAATGTGTTGGTACGCGGAGCAATGCATCCTGCCGGAGACGTCGTTACAAGATGTGTGACGGCTCACAGGACGACGCATCGCGTATCATTACTCTTGTATTCAGCATAGCAGATGGCGCAAATCTCGTCAAGCATTTATTTCAATCCATGCATATAGTAATTGCGGATTTTTCCCCACAGGTGGAAATCTGTTCATCTTTTTATAAGCAAGCTATGCTCGGATAACCTCGCCCACGTAGCCTCTGTTCGTTCAGTAGGGCGCTTACATATAAAGTTTTTATCTCCGATGGTCGATAAAGAGAGTGAAAAAACTGTCTTTTGCGAGGGAAATGGCTCTTTCGGCGGGCATATCCTCTGTTTTGGCATGATTCTTGCTACTTAGAAAAAGTAGGAGACCAATACTATAAAAAATGCTGTCTCCCCATAAGAAACTATAAAAAATTCTCTCTTCATCACGTAGCGAACGTAAAACGTCAAAAGAAGGAGTATCTATCATGGACGTGAACGTAGCAGTGGCATCTCGGCGTAATCAATGTGTAGGTAGGGCGGCTGGGGCGGAACGCCGCAGCGCCAGAAAAATGCGTGATAATGTTGAATGGCATGAATTAGAATGTGATAGTCCCGAATTCTTCTGTGAAGAGCAGGATGAAGCAGATACAGATGAGCGCGATGGGCGTAGCGCGCTTGATGATACAGTAAAATACTATTTGAGAGAAATCGGCACTTTCCCGTTGCTTACCGCTGAGCAGGAGTTACAACTGGGGGAGCGTGTGGCACGCGGCGATAGCGACGCATATCGACAATTGATCGAGTGCAACCTGCGTCTGGTAGTGAGCATTGCCAAGCGCTATGCCAACCAGGGGCTGTCGCTAATGGACCTGGTGCAAGAGGGGAATATTGGTCTGATGCGTGCCGCTCAGAAGTTCGATTACCGGCGCGGTTTCCGTTTCAGTACCTATGCGACATGGTGGATTCGCCAGGCCATCAGCCGCGCCATTGCCGAGCAGTCACGTGCCATTCACGTGCCAACCCATGTGGTAGAACTTGTGTATAAAATGAAGCGCGAGACGCGGCGGCTCTATCAGGATCAAGGTGTTGAGCCATCGCCAGAATTGTTGGCGATGATGATGGAGTTGCCGCGCGAGCGCGTGATCGAACTGCTTTCTATCCTGGAGCAGCCGGTATCGCTCGATGTATCGTTTGCTGATGACGAGCAGTGTCACCTGGCAGATGTCCTTGAGGATACAAGTCTGTCATCTTCGGCAGAGCAGAATACTGACCCCGTGCAGCAGAGCTATCTTAACCAGGCTATGCTGGTCCTCAGTCCACGTGAGCGCAGTGTAATCGAGATGCGCTACGGCCTACAAGACGGTTGTACTCTCTCTCTGGATGAGGTCGGCAGACGCTTTAATCTGACGCGCGAACGCATTCGGCAGATCGAGGCCAAAGCCCTGCGTAAGTTGCGGTATCCAGACCGCTATGAGAGCTGGCACGACCTGGCGCGTGCGTGATTAGCATCTACAAATAGAAAACCCATAGAAACACGCTATAGCATGTTTCTATGGGTTTTTCCATTCATGGATGTCAGGATTCCTTGAGCGTTGTGCCACCGGCTTTCTCTTGCAGGTAGGCGTAGATGAAAGGGTCTATGTTGCCCGCGAGATAGCCCTCGGTATCGCTGGTTTCGTAGTTGGTGCGATGATCCTTGACGATGTTGTAAGGATGCACCGTGACCGTGCGAATCTGCGAGCCAAAATCGGCCTGCACGTATTCACCTTTGAGCTTCGCCGCCTCCTCCTCACGCTTCTTCTGTTCCAATTCGTAGAGGCGCGCCTTCAAGATTTTCAGTGCGACCTCGCGGTTCTGAATCTGCGAGCGTTCGTTCTGACAGGTGACGACGATGCCGGTAGGAATATGGCGCATGCGTACCGCCGAGTCCGTTTTGTTGACGTGTTGACCACCGGCACCGGTCGAGCGGTAGGTATCGATTTCCAGGTCTTCGGGGCGAATGACGATATCGATGCTATCCTCAATGTCGGGTATGACCTCAACCCTGGCGAACGAGGTATGGCGACGGTGCGCGGCATCAAAGGGCGAGAGCCGGATCAGGCGATGCGTTCCGTGTTCCGAACGCAGATAGCCATAGGCGTAGCGACCGCTAATTTCCACAGTTGCGCTCTTGATACCGGCCTCTTCACCCTCGCTATAGTCGTAGACCTCCGTGCGGAATTTATGGCGTTCGGCCCAACGCAGGTACATGCGCAAGAGCATCTCGGCCCAGTCCTGGGCGTCCACGCCGCCGCTGCCTGCGTGAATGCTCATAATAGCATTACGCTCGTCATGCTCTCCATTGAGCATTAAAGAGAACTGTTGCTGCTCAACCTCTTTTTCAAGTTCACGGAAGGATTGTTCAAGCTCCGCCTGCATCTCCTCATCCGGCTCCTCCTCCAGCAATTCAGCTAATCCATGCAAGTCGCGTAACTGATTGTCAATGCCTTCCCACAAGGATACCTCGTCGCGTAGTGCATTTAATTGTTGCATCAGTGTCTGCGCGCGGCGGTTATCGGACCAGAAATCCTCGGCCATGCTCTCTGTTTCAAGCCTGGCAATTTGCTCTTTTTTGCTGGCGACGTCAAAGACGCACCATGATTTTCTGAACGCGGCTCTGTAAGCGTTCGATCTGACTCATTAACTCACTCATGGCCTGTATTGTAGCATGTTTTGTTGCCTTTGCCTAGCTGATGATGACAGCGCGTAAGAGAAGTTGGCCTGCTGCTGTATTTCCTCTGGCGGGAGTGGCTTTTACAAGGAACAGGCCGGGCTGGCTGGGCTGGTTGCTGGTATAGGCAATCTGGCCCGTATAACTGCCGTCGGCGTGCAGTGACAGGTTGCTAGCCAGCAAAGCTGACATCGGTGTCAACGTATGGTCGAACAGCGTTACGCTGAGTGTGTCACCGCTGGTATTACCGGTAGTAATTGTGCCGCTAATCGTTGTCGGTGATGTAATGGTCGGCGTCGTGTTATCCTGAGCTTGCTTGATGTTGAGCGTGATGTTTGGGCTTTGCGCTGCGGTGACGAACCAGAGGCCGCTATCATTGGCTTGAATGAGTCGTTTGAGCGTGACTGTGAGCGTGATGTTCGGCTGTTGCTGCATGAGTTCTACATGCGCAGTAATACCATCGTTATCCAGTACGCGATCATTTACGCTGCTATTTGACCAGTGTAGTAGATCTTTCACCATCTGCTGTGCTGTGAAGAGCGGATCAGTCCAGGGCAGTTGCTGACCGCTATCCTCCTGCTGTTGAAGCGCCTCAGCCTCACCGCGACTGAGAACCGGGTAGAGTGATGGGAAGAGAACTTGCACGAAATGGCCTTGCCGCCAGGCGTATTCCCGATAGATGCTGGTTTGCGCAGGTGGCATCAACATTGCCTCCTGTGAGGCGAGAGCTGGGTCAGCGCTACTCAGAATGAGCGTATTGGCCTGACTGATGCTAAACGTACCCTGTAATAACCCTTGCTGTTTGAAGAGGAGTGTCAGCGTTGGATTATGGTGCAATATGGTGCAGCCATAGATATATACGTCTAGTGTGTGTTGCGCGCTATTACTAACGACAGGTACCAGTATCGCAGGTTGTCCGCCAAGCAATTGATTCACCTGTTGGAGCGCGCCAAGGCTTTGTTGTCCGGCAGTCAGTTGTAAAAATTTCGTATAGTCTGTGGAGTGTAACAGTGTATCACAGTCTGATGGTGGGGCGGCACTGGTTGTGTTGGCATGAACAGCGGCGATGAGATGAAGTAAGGCGATGATTGCCAGCAGAGAAAGTAAAGGTGTAATGAAGTTGGTGCGAGGTCTGTTGGTGTGTGGAGCGCCGGTAAAACTCGGCGGAATGCGGTAAACGCGACGCGGCGTCATACCTGTTTGTGGCATTATCTGTTTCTCCTCCTTCTATAGATGAAAGAATGATGGCCCATTTCCAGTCTACAGAGAGAGGAGAAATCAGATAGATCAATGTATGCTCAGGCAGGGGTGGCCTGGCCGCTTAGAATGAACCATTGTCCATTTTGTGGCCCGACGATGTAGTAGCCATTATAGGTAGTTGGTTGTGGCTTATTGCTATCAACGGCCACGAGTGTGATCAGGACTTTGACCGTGCCGTCGCTTAATGGCTGTGTGCCTGTGATGGTGAGAGTAACATGCTGTGTATATTGATAACCTTTCACAAAATTTCGATAGTTTGTAATATCCTTGCGAAGATTATAAGCCCTCTGATATTCATGATGATTAATATAGTTGTAGTATTGTGTGACGACAGCTTCTGCTTGTTGCGCAGGCGTGAGCGTGGATGTCCCTCTTGTAGAGGATGTGGAACTACTATGGCTGAGCCAGGAAAGCATGTTGTGCTGATAGGCGAAGAAGCCCATGGCTCCCAATACGAGCAAGAGGCCGAGAAGAATGAGTATAAGACCGACGGTGCGTCCCCCGCCTCGACCTGACGCGGGTATATCCGTTTGTGGATAAGATGGTGAACTGGGAGTTGCCAGGCCGCTTTGTGAAGGAGCAACCATGTTGTATGGAGTGGAAGGCGGCGCAACGTTTGCCGGGGCTGCGTAACCTTGCCAATCCGCCGGTGAGGTGGCGGCCTGTGTCTGATAAGGATTATAGGTTGGTGGAATGCCTCTGGTCGGAGCCTCATAGCCCCCATATGCTCCCGACGAACGGTTCATTGTCTCTCCCGCGTTATTCCGCAGGATTAATGGGGGTTGCGGGTTAAAATCCTGGCGTGTGGTTTCATAGCCTTGCGGTGGGGCTTGCAGGATGCTTTTGGATGCTACAGTGGGACCATCTGTAGGCAACGCTTCTATCGTTGTACCCTCGCCTGGTTCCGCAATGGCCCCACAGCGGGGGCAACGTTGCATGCCAGGCGCAAGTTGAAAGCCACATTGACCACAGAAAATCATGAGTTGCTCCTTTTTATTTAGTTTCGCATATGCATCCAGATCATAGCATAAAACGGATGTGTGAGAAAGTCTATCCTTGCGATAGAGATACTGCTTCATGTTCCGCGAGGATAGGTACCAGGAGCGCGGGAATAGTATGTAAAGCGATGTTGATCACATCATCCATGCGTTCAACAGGCATAAAGGTCATTGCCCGCACAACCTCGCGTGGCACATCTTCCAGATCGTTCATATTGCGTTTTGGTAGAATAAACGTTTTGATACCCGCTCGATGGGCCGCCAGAATCTTCTCTTTAATGCCCCCGACCGGAAGGACGCGGCCTCGTAAGGTGATTTCACCTGTCATGGCGACATCGCGCCGCGTTGGCCGCTTTGTCAGGGCAGAGATGAGTGCCGTTGCCATTGTGATGCCTGCGGATGGCCCATCTTTCGGAATAGAGCCTGCGGGCAAGTGTATGTGAATATCATACTTTTCATAAAAACGATTCTCTAAGCCAAATTGTTCCGCTCGTGAGCGTGCGTAGGAGAGCGCGGCCTGCGCCGATTCTTTCATGATATCACCAAGCTGGCCGGTCAGGGTAAGATTGCCGCGACCTTCCATTAGCGTGGCCTCGACGGTAATCAGGTCGCCACCGGCACCGGTCCAGGCGACGCCGGTAGCCACGCCGATTTCGTCTGTTTCCTCGGCAATACCGTGATAGTGGCGTTGCGGCCCCAGATAAGTGGGAATGCTCTCAGCCGTCACTTTAGTTTTCGCGCGTCGGCCCTCGGCGGTCTTGCGCGCGATTTTGCGCATGATAGTGGCAATTTCCCTCTCCAGGTTGCGCACCCCGGCCTCGAAGGTGTATTCGTTAATGACACGTAACACAGCCTCATCCTCAAACTCGACTCGCCCCACTTTCAGGCCGTGCTCGTGCAATTGTTTCGGGATGAGGAAGCGACGTGCGATATGCAGTTTTTCGTCTTCGGTATAGCCGGAAAGTTCGATAACCTCCAGGCGGTCGCGCAGTGCTGGCGGGATGGTGTGTAGCACGTTGGCGGTTGTCAGGAAGATGACCTGCGAGAGATCATAGGGTACTTCCAGGTAGTGATCTGAGAAGCTATGGTTCTGCTCCGGGTCGAGTACCTCTAGCAAGGCGGCAGAGGGATCGCCTCTAAAATCAGCGCCGATCTTATCAATTTCGTCCAGCACGAAAAGCGGATTGGTAGTACCGGCCTGCTTCATAGTCTGGAGAATGCGCCCTGGGAGCGCACCGACATAGGTGCGACGATGCCCGCGAATCTCGGCCTCGTCGTGAACACCGCCTAGCGAGAGGCGCACAAATTTACGATTGAGCGCCTGGGCAATCGAGCGTCCAAGCGATGTTTTACCCACGCCCGGCGGTCCCACGAAGCAGAGAATGGGACTGCGCATATTGTCCGAGAGTTTGCGTACCGCAATATATTCCAGGATGCGCTCCTTGACCTTATCCAGACCGTAATGGTTTGCCTCTAAAATTGCCTCCGCCTCTTTCAGATCCAGCCGATCCAGCGTCTTCTGATTCCAGGGCAGGTTGACGAGCCAATCCAGGTAGGTGCGGATGACACCGCTATCGGGGGCAATCGAGGGCATCGCATTCAGGCGTTCCAGTTCTTTCAGTGCGCGTATTTTTACTTCATCAGGCATGCCACTGTTATGTATCTTCTCGCGCATCTTCTGGCTTTCGCTCTGCGATGGGTCGTTTTCGCTTAATTCGTGTTGAATGGCTTTCAGTTGCTCGCGCAAGAAATACTCGCGCTGACTCTTATCGATTTCCTGCTGAACCTGGCTGTGGATACGATTTTCCAGCTCCAGGATATCCAGTTCTTTAGAGAGGAGTTGGCTGAGCTGGTGCAGGCGCTGCTCGACATTGAAGGTTTCCAGTATCTCCTGACGGGTCACAATGGGTAGGTCGAGAGTGGAGACGATAAAATCGGCCATTGCGCCCACATCTTCCAGGTTCATGGCGGTCACGTAGGCATCCTCTGGCAGTAACGGATTAAGTTTCGTACACTTTTCAAAGAGCGCGAGAATGGCGCGACGTAATGCCTCGATAATCATGCTGGACTCAATAACATTGCGTACAACCTCGGCCTGTACGCGCCAGTAAGGGGTTTCCTGAGTGTAAGCAAGACGGCGCATGCGGCGTTGCCCACGTATCAGTACACTGGTATTGCCGTCGGGCATTTTGAGAATGCGTTCAATATAGCCTTCAATGCCGATGGTGTAGGTATCTTCGAGGCCGGGGTCTTCCTGTGCCTCATCAAGCTGGGTGACAACGAAGAGCAAACGATCTTTGTGCATTGCCTCTTCGATGGCCTGGATAGATGCCTCACGTGCTACAAGAAGGGGGACAATAACGTTGGGAAAGAGAACGGTATTACGCACGGGCAGTACCGGTAAATCATATATCTCGCTTTGTCGCTCATTAATAACAAGAGTTTCTTCTATTGTATCTTTGTTATCATCTAATTGTTCCGTGCTGATAACCTCAGTGGCATCCTCCATACGCAACCGATTTCCTCTCAATGCAAATGAAAAGCAGATGTGTTCCTCAATTATAACGTACTATAGCGGATGAGGCAACGAAGGGCCGAGGTTTTTTCTCTTTGGGCTACTGCTTAGGTAAGAACTTCCTGGCATAGCATCAAAATGTCGCTGGTGCTCCTTTGAGCGGTTTCAAGGTTAGACATGAAGAAAGTAGGCGTACTTCTTGATGGCATAGCTTACACATGTACTGTTAACATCGTGAGCAAAAGTATCTGAAATGAACAAATATATTTTATCTCTTGCTATCACCCCATCTTTGCTTGTATAATATGGAAGGGTTATGGATGGGAAAACTCAAGCCCGAAGACCAGCCAAAGCCCGAAGACCAGCCAAAGCCCGAAGACCAGCTATGGTTTATGAGTATTTGTTTCTTCTAAGAAAGGGGTACATGGTGCAGAGCAGGCGTAGCGAGCGCGATGAGAACAAATCAGTGGAATCTGAATTGGATGTTGGCCTTGTGATTGGCTCACATCAAATTGTCTGTGATGATGCTCGCTGTTCAATCATTGTCGATCATGCGCGGATAGTGACTTTTTCAAGGATGCAATATCGCGCCCTTAAACTCCTATTGTCGGGCAAGGGAGTATCAGAAGAGAACTTAATAGAGGCGGTGTATGGCAAAAGTGCCACTCTGATGGAGCATGAAGCCCTGTATCAGCTTGTGAGGAAAATACGCGACAAATTGCGACCGATAGGGTTGACGGTGTTACCGGTCGAGCAAAGCGGCTATGTGCTAGTGGCAATTCCCGAATAACCTGAACGGAACGGAGGGAAGAGTTGACACACATAGTAGACCAAAAGTAGTCTCATTTGAGATTTTTTTTGCTCCCGAATGAGACTTTTTTGGGTCTGAAAAGAGAGCGAATTTTGTGCCTATTTGATATAGAACAGAGGTAATATTGTATCTAAGTAAGAGATAATTACTTCTTAAGCGCGACTGGAATTGTTGAAATAGCGTATGGAGCTAACTATTTCTTACGAATGTTTATCCTTTGTTCCTCTTTGAGAATCTTTTTCGGGAGGACTCACGGAAAATGGAAGGAGAAACACTACCATGTTTCGCAAAGCTCTGGTCATTCTCGGCTCGCTAGCTCTTCTGCTGGTTTCCCTTAGTGCTTCTGACACTGCTTCTGCTGCTATCTCTTCTGATGCTGCGATATCCAATGTTGATCTGGCTGTTCTTCAGAAGGTATGCAGTGTCGTCGATATCCATCTCGATGGGCCACGTCATACCATTACCTGTCAACGTTTGCGGGAGAAAGGTGTGCAACCTCTCCTTTATAGGGATGACTCTTGCAACTCGAACATCGATAATCTCGTCCTCTACAATTATGGCTACACAGGTGTCCTGTGTTTTGCGGGAACTGGTTATTTGGGGGTGAACATTTACGATGTCAATGAAGTGGATGATGTTGGGAGCCTCGGAGCATGGTTCCTATATTATCCAGGACACATTTTTCAGTCTCTTCTAAGCGGTGGTAGCAAATACTTCGGCTCTGGAAGTGCTACAGGCATCGAAGTGACACAACTGTGTTTTGGAAGTTCTAATCCTAGCCACTGCTGATGCCAGGAGAATGAAGGGCAGCTAGTTCCATATTATACCAAACAGGGGAATTAGCTGCTTATCGAGCAATTGGCCAGTAATTGTGAGGTTGTTTTCCCTAGACATACTCAAAGATATAAGCAAATCTATCTGCTTATATTTCTGGGGTTGTTAAGACTTTCAAAAACTGTGATGAAAGGTACTACTATCGATGTCTATTGCTTACAAGTCCCTGTATTTGAGAGTGCGGAGGTGGAAACTTGATTTCTATGAATGGGCCTGCTGCTGTATTATTTTACTGAACGGCTGCCTACGGCTCGCGCTTATCTATCAAGGATGGCCGACATCAAATAGTGATGAAGGCACTGTTGGTTTAATGGCTTTGCATATTGCTTATCATGGCGCGTTACCAATTTTCTTTTATGGTCAGGGGTATATGGGATCGCTGGAAGCTTTTGTGGGAGCTGCATTATTCCCCATTTTCGGTGCTTCTGTAATAGCATTACGTGTTGGAGTGCTACTGCTCTTTACCCTTTTCCTTGTTGTTATGTACCGCCTTACGGCTCTCCTCTACAACAAGACGCTTGCTTTGATAACGCTTATCCTGCTTAGTCTGGGAACGCCTGAAATATTCTTTCGTGAGATAGAAGCTTTAGCCGGGCATCCTGAAACGCCGCTTTTCTGTGCTTGCATTGTACTTTTTACGACCTGGCTTTGTTTGACTACACCCATTTCTGCACAATCCACTTGTGACAATAGATGTGGAAAGCGTCGCCTACTTTTCGCCCTCTGGGGCTTGCTCGTTGGTGCAGCGCTGTGGAATGATCCCTTAGCGTGGGCTTATATTGTGCTTTCCGGGTTATTTCTGCTACTCTTTTGCCGCGCCGAATTACGTTTAAAAGGGATAGTGCTGAGTGTGCTACCTGGGTTTTTATTGGGTATTATGCCGATCATTATTTATAACCTTTTTTCCGCGACAGTTACCAATAGTACAGCTACTCTTTGGGGTTTTCTGGCTAGTTCACCTCAAGCTTCTGTCGCCTCTTCCATTGTGAGCAGGCTGGCAGGTGCAATCATTGTCAGCCTACCGGTTGCTACTGGAGCCAATCCATTGTGTCCTCTGCAACATGCACAAGCCTGGCCTCTGACCCAACTGAGTGGGCATACATTATCCTGTACAGTAGTACATGCTGACTGGGGCATGGGGATCATTATTCTCTGGATGTATGCTTTCTGGCAGGTAATCCGTCTGTTACCTGCACGCTGGTATCAGCCACTATTGGAAATCGCCACCTTTGGGGAGCAGCGAGAAAGGGTGTTGCGTGTTGCCCGTGTAGTGATGCTGGCCGGTGCCGGGCTTTCTTTTCTCATTTTTGCGCTCAGCCCACAGTCGGTGACAGACCCCTGGGCCAATAGCCGTTATTTATTCCCTCTCGCCGTCGCTGTACCGGCCATGTTCTGGCCCTTACTAGTTCCTGAAGATGCTATGAAGCAAGCGACCCAATGGAGAAATATCCTGAAAAAAGGCTTGATCGGTAGTATCCTGCTGGTTTTCAGTGCTACTCTGGTGCTTGGCACGCTTGATACCTTTGCTCTTATCCCTTCCGCACAAGGTATAGATCAGCAGCAGGAGAAGCTGGTAAGTGATTTACTTCGCCTTCATGCAACGCGCATTTATACTGACTACTGGACCTGTGATCTGGTGGCATTTCTGAGTCATGAGCAGATCATCTGTTCTGTTTTAGACGACAATTTACAGCCCGGCGTCAATCGCTATACTCCCTACGTTGCTGAGGTGAAGGGAGCCAGACCAGTAACATATGTGTTTCTCGCAAACTCTACGCAGGCGCAATTGCTAGATCAGCGGATGAAAGAGAGACCTCAACAGTATCAGAGTATGCTGGTTGATGGCTATATGGTTTATCGCGTAAATACAAGGCGAAATACATAAAGATTTGGAAATTTAGGAAGGATGTATCTGTATCTTCAATGTAGGAGTGTGATGACGAATATCTTTCGTTTGCCATCACGCTCCTATGGCACCAGATGAGTCCAGCCTGAGTAGGAACATTCCTTGTTTAGCAGATGCGGGGCAGAGGATCGCCGACCAGCATATCCAGCACGCGCAGACCGCCGATGTCTGTGCGTAAGAAGACCAGACCTGCCGGTTCGGCCTGCACTTCGCCGATGATGACGGCCTCACGCCCAAGCGGGTGATTGCGCATGGCAGCGAGAGCAGCATCGACTTTTTCGGGTGCGACAATGGCCAGCAGTTTGCCCTCGTTGGCAATCGTCAAGGGGTCGAGGCCCAGAATCTCGCACGCGCCGCGCACTTCGGGGTGAACGGGAATGGCCTGTTCGGAGAGCGCAATTGAGACCTCTGAGCCGAGAGCCATTTCATTCAACGTGGTTGCTACGCCGCCGCGTGTGGGGTCTTTCAGGCAGTGGACACCTTCACCGGCGGCTTCAAGCAGAGCGGCGACGAGGGTGTGGAGCGGTGCGGTATCGCTCTGCACGGTGGTATCTATATCCAGCGCCTCGCGGGCCAGCATGATGGCGATGCCGTGATCGCCCACAGGGCCGCTGAGCAAAACTTTATCACCAGGTTGCAATTGGGTCTGTCCAAGCGGCCAGGTAGCGCGCAGCACGCCCACACCGGCGGTATTGATAAAGAGTCCATCGGCCTTGCCGCGCTGGACGACCTTTGTATCGCCCGTCACGATGGTGACACCGGCTTCCTTTGCCGCCGTTGCCATTGAAGCGACGATGCGGCGCAACTCGCTGATGGGGAAGCCTTCCTCCAGAATGAAGGCGGCTGAGAGGTAGAGGGGTTGCGCGCCCGCCATCGCCAGGTCGTTGATCGTGCCATGTACCGCCAGCTTACCGATGTCGCCGCCGGGGAAGAACAGCGGGCTGACCACGTAAGTATCGGTGGTGAAGGCCAATCGCTCTCCCGTGCCGTTGATGCCGAAGGTCGCGGCATCGTCCATCGCGTCAAGCAGCGGATTCGAGAAAGCGGGCGCGAAAACGCCTTCGATAAGGTTGTGGGTCGCCTTACCCCCGCTCCCATGACTGAGCGTGATCTTCTCGTCGCGTAAGTAGAATTTATGGCGACGCGCCTGTCGTGTGCGCTCGATCTTCTTTAACACATCATCGATGTGGTTAGCATCCTGTGGCATAACTATCCTCCATTGTCCTTATAACCCGGCAGGGTGGCAACGCGCAGGAATTAGTCGAGATAGGGCCTACTCCTGTGCTGTGCTAGCTGATGTTTGTAGCACGCTCAGCTTGTGACGCTCAGCAGCCATCGAGAAGCGCCCATAGTTGAAGTAGGCGGCGCAGGCTCCTTCCGGCGACACCATGCAGGTGCCAATGGGTGTTTCGGGCGTACAGGCAGTGCCGAAGACCTTGCACTCCCAGGGTTTGATGACGCCTTTGAGAACCTCGCCACACTGGCAGGCTTTGGGGTCGGCCACACGCAGGCCGGGCACCTCGTAGAGCAATTCAGCATCCCAATCGGCAAATTCGGCACGCAGTTTCAGGGCGCTGTGCGTGATGAAGCCCAGGCCGCGCCACTCGAAGAAGGGGCGTAGCTCCATTGTGCGCGCCATTGCCTCCAACGCCTTGACATTTCCCTCCGGGCGCACTACGCGCGCGTACTGATTCTCAACCTCCGAACGGCCTTCTCTAATCTGTTTTACAATCATGTAGACGGATTGAATGATGTCGAGCGGCTCAAAACCGGCGATCACCACCGGCTTGCGGTAGTCGCGGGCAATGAAGTTGTAGGGGCGCATGCCGAT
>DAOTVZ010000066.1:0-20978 GCA_034436045.1 Ktedonobacteraceae bacterium
TGGCGGCCAAAGTGGCCTTGCATACCTTTTGCCTGTGGCTCAATGGGCAACTTGGGCGCGACCCGTTGGCCTTTGCCGAGTTGCTCGAGTGGTAAAGTCATCATCTCAATTCACACCAAACGTTTAACCTATGTCCAAGCCCTCTCGACAAAGGGCCGGCACCCAGCATAGACTGAGTACATGAAAAGAACTGCTTGAGTCTTCGATGTGAGCAATGCCTACACCTTGATCAAAATATTCCCTGGCCTTTTGCTCTAAATGGCACTATGTCCATACGGTTGATCAATGTTTCACGTTGACATTGTACTTTTTCTTCACTATGTTGCATCAGAACGTTCTTGAACTTGTTGCTCTGTCTGCTCAGCAGGCATTTCCAGGTCTTCAGGAATGGCAAATTGCAATACAGTGGTGCAGTAATGTTGCCATTGGGGCGTTACCGTATCAAATAGCAGGCCTTTGTCGGGTATGATCGGGCTTCTAACTACTGTGAAATCGTCCCAAAGGTATACTACATCATCGTCTGAGAGTTTTGGCTCGTTGCCTTCACTTTTTTCTACCCAACCGCCAAATTGTCTGAGATCTCCCAGGTGATATGCCCTACAGTATTTTCTCATGATCTAGCCTCCTGTATGTAATGTTTATAAAAGAAACGAACTAAACCGTTTCTTCATGTACAGACACTATTACATGTTTTGTTGGGAAGCCAATTCTTCCAACGGCCTGCGTAAGCCTGGTGTATATATACCCACTCAGACTTCTTTCATAATGATATAAATGAGTAGCAGGAAATTATTATTTATATCATTTTAAAGAATTTTATCGTTATTTTAACGTAGTACCTATATAAGAAGTCTATATAAATTGTCTATCGTAATAGATATTTTAACAACAAAACGTGTTTTTGTCAAGGGATCATCATAAGGCCGGAACTGTTGCAAAGTTCTAATCCTTCATTCAGATCCCATTCGAGTGAGGGTAAAGGGCAGACACTTACGGTCAGGAAGTATTTCCAGGGGGTGGACAGCGGCGCAAGTTCTTCAAAACTGCGTCAATGATCTCCAGGGCAGTATCCACATCGCGTGTTGTGATCCCATAATGAAACACAGCACGAATTCTTTCATGTCCGCTGCTGCTGAGATTTAAGCCGTGTTCATGAGCAAGAGAAATGAACTTTTGCCGATCAAAAGCTGTGGAGGCTACACGGAAGATCACAATATTGGTTTGAACCGTCTCCAGATTAATCTGGATTTCGGGATGTTGCAGAAGGCCTTCTGCGAATCTTCTGGCATGGATATGATCCTCTACAAGACGATCAACCATTTGTTCGAGCGCGATAATGCCCGCGGCAGCGATAATGCCCGCCTGACGCATGCCACCTCCGAGCATTTTACGAATACGGCGGACTCTGTCTATGAAACTGGCATCTCCAACAACCATCGATCCAATAGGGGCACTGAGGCCTTTTGATAAACAAAACTGGACCGAGGTGGCATAGCTAGCAATCTCGGCAGCACTTTTACCCAGCGCGAGGGCTGCATGAAAGATGCGAGCGCCATCGATATGTACAGGTAGAAGATGGGTCTGAGCAAAATGTTGAACCTGCTCCAGATAGGAGAGCGATAAAACTGTACCTCCGCAGCGATTATGTGTATTTTCTAAACAAATTAGAGAAGGTAAGGCAAATTGAGGATCGTCATTGTCTTCTGCCAGAGCTTGCTCCAGATCTTCAATCCGAAGCGTTCCATCTGGCTGAGTAGGAACCGGCTCATAGATAACGCCACCACATATGGAGGCCCCTCCTGCCTCATAGATGTAGATATCTGACTCATTGCCCACCAGTACTTTTGTGCCGCGCGGGCAATGTGCCATAATTGAAGTAAGGTTGGCCATAGTGCCGCTTGGCATGAGGCAGGCAGCCTGCTTTCCTAGCTTATGAGAGGCCAGTTTTTCTAGAGAGCATACTGTAGGATCTTCACCATAGACATCATCTCCCAAAGCGGCCTCGGTGATGGCTGCTAGCATTGCCGGTGTAGGTAAGGTAAATGTATCGCTACGCAGTTCAATCATGGCTGTTTTCCTCTTCAGGCGGCGCAACGACTATCTCCACATGGGCAAGCATGTTGTGTAAACGTTGCTCCACCTCTTCATAAGTTGGGGCTGTGCAAATGATATATCCCAATCGGTCATAGGCACTCCGAGGCAGTGAAACTCGTGAGCCAATGGGCATAGTGGTCGCAATTTCACAGATGCCGGATCGTGGCTCACGGATGGTCTCACTAGCTCTAACGCCTTTGAATATACCTGGAGCAGGTGCCAGCAGGAACTGAATACCAGCATAGTTATGATATTGCAGTGCCAGGTGAGGCACTTCTCCAACAGCTACATGAAGTTGCTCTTCGAGCAAATCTAATTCAGTAGTATGTCGAATCAGTTCAGGAATCATACCGCCGGCTAGCCGGGCGTTTATCTCGATGATAGCCGTCTGACCATCAGGAGTGAGCTTGACTTCTGTATGAGTAGGACCGGAAGTGATGCCTACGGCTTCAAGTGCCAGGCGCACACTCTCTTGCATCGAGCTGGCAATGTGCGGGGCTAGAGTTGCAGGAAAAATGTGTTGGTGTTCGACGAAGTATGGTTTGCCGGTTACACCTTTGCGGGTAATACCGATACAGATTGTCTCTCCTCGCCAAGTAAACATTTCAACGCTGAATTCTGGCCCATCGAGATACTCTTCGATGAGAACGGTGCATAAGGTATGCTGCCCGCGTACATTGGTATTCTGACCAAGGATGCAATGCGTATGCTGCCTGGCTTGTTGAGCTGTGTGGCATAAGACCACCTGATTAGATCCCGTATCATCAGCAGGTTTTACTATAAATGGCAGAGTAATGTGTCGGAGGGCGGTATCCAGGTCATCTTCCGTGCGCACAATGGCGAAACGCGGCTGATGGATTTGTGCAGCAGCAAGCACCTCGCGGGTTCGAGCCTTGTTGCGGCATATAGCCACAGCTTCTGGCGAATTGCCTGGGAGGTTATAAATGGCAGCCAGTTGCGCTACCATTTCTAGATAGAACTCGCTGGTAGTCGTGATACCTCGGATGTTGCGCTGAGGCAGATATCTGGCTATCGCCTCCTGTATGCCCACAATTGAGTTCGTATCGCCAGTCACTACTGGACAATCGATAGACTCAAGGCCACGATATCGTCGTGGATTGTTGGTCAGAAAGAAAGGTGCGTATCCCAGGTCCCGAGCTTTTTCAAGCAAGAGCAGGCCTGTTCCGGTAGTATTGGATTCAAGGACGAGCAGATGCTGCTGCATGAGGATTCCTTCTTTTGATAGTAGCAAATGACCAGGATGAGACTACCGTTGATGGCGTAACTTCTTGTGGCATCTCAGGCAGCGCTGAGAGGCATAACCGGTGTTCTGCGCGGTACCGCTCATTATAGATAGTATGGCTATAGCGGTCGCCCCGGTCGGGGAGAATGGCAGCAATCACTGTACCCGATTGAACAATTCTGCTCAACCAGCGTGCCACGATATAGACAGAGCCGGAGCTATTGCCAGCAAAGATTTTTTCATGAGCAGCAAGTTCCAGCGCGCCGGTGAATGCTTCTGCATCGCTTAGCCAGTGTACTTCATCAATAACCGAGAAATCGACATTAGCCGGAATGAGGCTGTTTCCCAGGCCGCTTTGCAGGCGTTTAGGTTGGTCAGGTTGTCCAAAGATCACACTGCCAACTGCATCAACTGCTACAACGCGCAGATTCGGACAGGAAGGAAGGAGTCCATGCGCAATTCCACAAAGTGATCCTCCACTCCCTACACTGCCGACGAGAATGTCCACGCGTCCCAGATCTTCCAGAAGTTCCTGAGCCAATGCATGGTAGGCACGGGGATTCCCAGGGTTGTCATATTGACGTGGCCAGAAGGCTCCCGGGTAGAGTTGCAAAAGTTCATGTAAGCGCTCCAAGCGCGCGCTCTGCCAGCCCTGGCCTGTCATCTGTCGCACGATATGCACCTGGCAGCACATTGCTTTAAGCTTGGCAAGGGTGATACTGTCGATACGAGGATCGGTAACAATATGCACTTCGTGTCCCAGCGCTGTACCCACCAAAGCTACGCCAAGCGCCATAGTACCAGATGAACTTTCAATGATTGGCGCACCGTCATGTAAGACGCCGGTCTCTTTGGCCTCCAGAATGATCTGTTTGGCAACGCGATCTTTCATGCCAAAGGGATTTAACAATTCGAGCTTGGCATAGATCTGTCCCTGAGCGGAAGGAGAGCAGCGGAGCTGGACGAGCGGTGTCCTGCCGATACAATCAATTATATCTTTCCGAAGCATCTTTATCCATCCTTATGCAAAATCTAGAGAATGATAGAAAAAGACAGTTTCCGCTAGATCTGCCATATAGGCGCATGCGGCCTTTACTTGCTGATCGTAGTTCTGGCAGAAATCGGAGAGCAGTATGCCAATGCATGTTCCACTATGCGCAACAACAACTCCCAGCGCATCAATCTCCCGACAGATCTTTATGAGATCGGATAGGGTACGTTTGGGATTGAGCCGCTGATTTAAGATAGCGCTACGTGTCGCAACTTTTCCGATGGTACGAACGTCGCGCCGCTGGATTGCATGGGTGATCGTTCGCAACAAAACTCGATATTCCTGTTCATCCGAGGATGTGTATGGCTTGGCCCAGCGGTTAAACTCAAGCGTATCTAGCTCTCCCCCCTCATCGATGCCTACAATCGTTAAGGAAGGCAGCACGCCGATGAACTCACACAAGCGAACCTCACAGTGGTAGAAGGAGACCACGCCGGGGTACATCACACCATCAGACGGTTCAATCTCTCGCATAAAACGTTGTAGCAGTGGAACGGGGAGATCGAGCCGAAAACATGAGGTCAGCGCTCGCGCTGTTGCGACGAGATCCGCGGATGAGCTGGCTAATCCTTTTCCAACCGGGAGGTCACTGTCGATCAGCAATGCTCCCTTGCAAGGAAGAGAAAAAAATTCTAGAAGCATTCGAGCTAAATGCAGCGATTTTTCCTTGAACGAAGGATAGACCGTAAGGGTTGACGCAGTTGGAGAAGTGATAAAGGTCACGTTTGAATACTCTTGAATCGGTAACGTAACCAGAAAGTCCGAGGATGCACCTCCTAGACGCCCTTGAAGTAGTTCTCCAAAGGTTCCAAAGGCTTTCCCTTTGCCAATCTGTGTCAGTTGATCGTGCAAAAGATGTGAATGGACCTGCATGTCAAGTTTAACCTTCTCTCTTTTCGCATTGCCAGGCGATTGATAGTTGTACGCCATGCAGTGCATAGGCCAGCTTCTCTTTTCTATCCTTCCATCCATGACAGTACTGCTCTGCTTCCTTTTCTTGCTGAGCAAGCAGTTCGCAGACCATTTGAGGGTGGGTAGAGCCTGCTGACTGCTTGCCATACAAATTTGCCTGAGTACTAGTAAAAGCTTGTATCTCTTTATCCGAAATCTCGATGGTATAGCCACAGTTCTTGCACAGGGCTTGAAGTTCGGCGCTTTCCGCCTGACCGGGCTGACGTTGTAGCTCAGTCATGCGCGTAATGTATTTGCCCACGATGACCTGCGCAGTGCGATATGGGATGCTATAGTGCAGCGTGAGATGGTTCGCCAGCGCAAAGCCACCGATAAACTCCCGTTCACATGCCTGAAGCATCTGCTCCTGACGAAAGCAGATTCGCTCAAGTACGCCAGTGAAAAGGGATACTAAGGATCGTGTTGCAGTAAATAGCGTCATAAGATAGGCACCGGCCTCCTTAGAAGTTTCGACAAGATTGGTATACGGTGTATTGCGTTGCCCAAGCACGAAATCGATGGCGAAGGCCGAAAGATGTGCACTTCTGCCCCTGATCCTCTCGAGAACAGGAAAATTCTTTTTTTGCGGCATTGCAGAAGAGATGCCTGATAGCTCATCAGGTAAGTCAATATAGCGATACTCGCTGCTTCCCCATAGCAGCAGGTCGGTAGCAAAGCGGCTGAGATATGTCCCAAGCAAGGAAAGTTCATTTGCGATAAGTAGCGTCCATTCTCGGGAAGTAACGGAGACCAGTGCATGGCGCTGGGGACGAGAAAATCCCAGGTGATGAGCCATACGCTCTCGATCCCAGGCTAAGTGCTGACCGGCCATGGCTCCGGCACCGAGAGGGCAGGCATTAATCTCATCGTAGATAGATAGTAGTCGCAGGATGGCTCCGAGAATATGCTCAACAAGTGCGGCGAGGTAAAATCCCGGTGTAATGATCTGAGCAACCTGGTAATGTGTATAGCCAGGCATAGGAACCGTAGTATATTTCTGCGCCTGGTGATGTGTTGCTTGAAAAAAGGCGAGCAAATTTTCAATCAATGTCAACACTTGATCGCGACCGAACATAACCTGCGCGCAGGCTTGTAGATCGTTGCGACTACGGTCCACATGCCAAAATTCTACCGGGGCAGCAAGACGCTGATCGACATAGCGCTCAATGGCAAAAGCCATATCTGACATATTGACCTCCGCATTAGCGGTCAACGTGTCGGGAGTAATCTGATCAAGAATGCTGCCAATAGATGACACCCTTTCATGATTGAGGAGTTGCATTCGCTCATATTCGAGCAACAGAACCTTCTCAATCCAGAGGTAGTAAGGAAGATAATGATGAAGTTCGTAGTCAAACTGAGCTTGAAGTACCTCTGTGAGCAAAAGCGCGTCAGGCCCGGTTTTGATTCTGCCGCTGAGCGAATGCTGAGCTGGCTGTTGAAAGGAATTTTGACCCGGCATAGTTGCTATCCTCCTCAGCGCTGTCTCACATGCATCTTGAGTCCGCGTGGTAGAAAACCATCAGGACTGAAATATGCCATCTCAATATTCTGCGGGGTAACTGGTTCCAGGACATATGAATGTAGAACATGAAAAGCAATTGCTTTAAGTTCAATCTGAGCAAAGTTAAAGCCGAGGCACATATGTGGACCGCCACCGAAAATTGCCAGGGCATAAGGGTGCCGCTTATCTTCCTCGCGAGGAGGAGCAAAGCGGTCGGGATCGAACTCTTCTGGACGCTCAAAGAACTGAGGAAGTCGATGGCAACCAGCCACTGAAACCACTATGAGGGTACTGGCAGGAATCATGTATCCGCCAAACTCGAAGTCTTTGACAACCCCTCGTGGTAGATTGCCCGTGGGGCCATACAGCCGCGCCGCCTCAGTAATGGCATAGCCGAGTACAGGCATTGCTTTAATATGCTCTAAGGTAAGGGAGTTCTGGGCTTCGTCTGGCAATGCCTTAAACTCCTGCAAGACACGATCGAGGTAGGAGGGATGTGTTGCAAGGAGATAAAGTAGCCAGGAACTTACAAGTGCTGTAGTCTCATGACCGGCAGCTATCAGTGTTCTGAGATGGCTTAGAATGGCTTCATTATTCAATGGTTGCCCCATCCAGCCTGGTTTTCGTATAAGGAGATCTAGCAAGATGCTTCTCTCGTCTTGCAAGCCACGCCTCCGTCGCTTGATATGGGTGAGCAGGATCTTATTCACAATATCTTGAGCATGTAGACGATCCAGAAGACGTTGGGGAGTTACTTCATGTAGGCCATACTCGGGATTTACTAGGCAATGGAATCCCTCTCGTAAGGCCTCTATTTCTTCCGTATCCTGTAAACCCAGGATTACTCTAGCGATTATAGCAAATGCTATAGCTCTCGATTCCTCATATATATCGAGAGTCATCGCTTGCCGCCACGTCTTTATCTGGTCCTGAATTACTTCATTTATGACGCCAATATAGCCGGAGGTGCTCTTTCCTGTCATTGAAGGATTCATCAGTTTGCGATAGTAGATATGCTCAGGACCATCCATATTGAGCAAGCTTCTTCCCAGCAAAATATGGGTATAGCTAGCCCAGCCTTTTTCATGGCTAAAATGATCTTGATGAGTATGGAAGACAAGTTTATTGGCTTCCTGCCCAATCATACAGATGACCTGGCGCATAGGAGGCCAATCAACCTTGAAGATCGGTCCATATTCTAGAGCAGCTTGAGCCATACAGGATGGCATCACGTAGGGGAAATTCTCCGGTACATGAACAACCGGCACTTGATCTATGTGTTTAACCATATAAGCCTCCTTCGCTTATAATCAAATAAGAAGCCAGCAAGCTTTTTGTCCACTGCACATCCTTTCTATGGCTTGAGATGGAGGGCAAACATACGGAATTCGCAGCTATGATGACCTTTACCTTCGTCTAACCAAAGCTGGCAGGAATGCGGTAGCATTTCAGTAAATACAAGATGCTCGCATTGTTCGGCAAAATGACAAAGCAATTCGACCAGAAAGTAGTTTGAAAAGTCAATATAGATGGGTTTTGGCTCCCCAGGGACTTGAACGAAGACCTCCAGGGGCAACCCATGTCGCTCCTTCCAGCGCCAAGCATTGAGGAACAGATCAAATCCCCTGGTCTTTGCTTGCTTTAAGCAATCCACGGAGAGCGACCAGCGCTCGCGCTGGCAAATTATTCCATTAATTTCAATACGAGGGGTATGGTCATCAATATATATTGGGGGTGACTGCACATAAGGAAAAGCGAATGGAGCCAGAGGATCAAAATTCCCCTCCCAACGTTTTAAAGGAGTATATAAGCGCAAATATCTATCTTCTGCCCATAATTGCAAAGTTCCTTCCACTTCGCGAATCCTTATAGATGCTAGAGGAATTGCTCGTGTATCGGGGTAGAAAGGGCGAAGCTCTATCTGGGCATCAGATAATATATCGGAAAAGATCTTATTCTTGCGTATAACCATCATTTGAGCTGCTACAGGTTCAACATTTGTTGCTGCGATGCTTTCATGCAAGGCTCTATTAAGCAGAGACTTTGCTGATGCACTCATAAAATAGGCCGTTGGAAACACATGTAGAAGTGGCTGCGAATGGCTTTCACCAATTACTATCTGATAATCTCCTGCTTGCAAGGATGATCTACTCGAAGCAGCGATCATGATATCAAATGAGGTATATGCACGATGATCCTGCGTTGCTGGGAAAGGAAGACTGGGAAAATCTGCGCTTTGTAAGCAGGCAACATGTCCATCGCTCCGGGATCGCACAAGATTCCGTATCTCACATAGGAAGGCATCAAGTCTATCGCTATGAAGACTGGAGTCCTGAAATTGGCAGCGATGAGCGGCTTGCAAATAAGCTAAGAATGGCACACCCGTCCTGCTTCCCCCACCTGATGCATAGAGACGTTTCCAGATCTGATATGCTATATGCTGATCTCGCTGGAGTTGCACCTGTCCGTAGGCATACCATATATCTAAAATTGGCTGCAAATCATTGATGAGCTTATGAACCAGGGTTCCGCCAATAGTACACTGCTCCACATTGCCGAGGCATTCTTCAAATAGGAAGGTACGATCTACATACATTGCTCCCTTCGTCCGTTGCGGCAACTCACCGCAAGCCGCGCTAAAAATTCGCTCTATTTGCTTCAGTGTTTCTATACGCTGCGGTAAATCCGCATTGCCGAAAGTATCAACGAGTTTCTGTAAAGCACCTAAAGTAAAATGCCATCGGTTGTATGTCTGGCTGCTGGAAGGTAAGTTCAGGAGCCAATTTTGTAAATAGGCTAGAGGATCACTAAGGTTCCCAGGAATGAGTATCTGGAGCACTATAGCCTTCAGCGCTTCAAGACGTTTGAGTCGCTGCCACGTTGTTGCCCAGTCTTCATTCAGCAATGCAGCAAGGTCCGCCACGGTGCGCTTGCCATCAGCATGGGAAAAGAGCACAGATTCTTCAGGCTCCAGGAGAATAGTCTGGCCTGTTGCGGGAAAGACGAGGCGTTGATTGTCCTGTATAAAACAAAGCGTGCCTCTCCTGGGTTTCAAGTAGGGCTGTATGCTCCGCTCGGAGGCAATAGCTCTGGCCAGGGTTTCTATCATCCACTGACACGGAAACGCTTTGCGCTCTCGTAGGGTGGGGAGAGATTGGGTAATCTGTATCTCTTTCCGTTGGTCAGGATTCAGCTCTCCATAATTGATGGGACCGAAAAAACTGTTCGTTTCATTTTTCGCGCAAAATCGTTGTATATATGATATTAATCTTCTCTCAAATTTTCTCATCGCACTGGTATATAGACGAGGATCGGCGGCAAGGTAGCGTTGCAAAGAAAAATAAACATCAGGATTAGAAAGAAAGATTGCTTCTTGTATATCAGGTAAGGAGGCTGTCTGACGTAGCGCGAGACGGCACCTAGCAAACTCAGATTCCCAGGCTGCTTGCAACCGGGTAAGCAGGGCTTCTCGCTGAGAAAGAAGCTCATTCCAGCGATTGAGATAGCTTTGAATTGTGCAAAAATGATCTGGAAGGTCAATACGACCTTTCAGTGCAACTCGGTGTCCAACGGTATGTCGCCATGATGATAGGAGCGGCAGCAAGCTATGGTAAGCTTCATCCTGATGGATATAACCGACAGCATCTGGAAACTCTTTCTCCAGGAGCCTCTGACGTATATCGGTAAGCTCGGCCTCACAGCTCATGAGGGCAGATAATTTTTGAGTTACCTGTGTAAGGCGTAAGGATGTGAGCTTCTCGATAGGGAAACCGGTCATTCTGATAGCGAATGTAGGAAGTAACTGCCAGTGCTTATTCATAGATCGCCCTCACTTGAACAACTCGCATCTTATCAACAAGTACACTGGGTGCCCCCGCCCCGTTAGCCTCGTAGGAGAACTCGAGATCATTTCCGCAGCCGCGTACATTACGTAAAATCTCGAAGATGTTCGCTGAGATATGTATACTGCTGACTGGATATACTCTCTCTCCATCCTCTACCCACCAGCCCTGTACAACGACTGTAAAGTTACCTGTCTCGTTCTGAATCATACCTGGGCGAAGCACGTTCGTTACCGCTATGCCTTGCTTCATGCTATGCAACAGATCCTCCGGGGTAGCGGTACCCGGCTGCAAATAAATATTGGAGGGCGCACTATGAGGCTCCTGCCATAGCGCCTCACGCGTAGCAGTCCCATTTGGCTGGATCCCAAGCTGCGCCGCTGTGCGCAGAGAATGCAGGAAGGCATTTAATCTTCCTTTGCTAATGAGCGTTATTATCGTAGTCGGTGTACCTTCATCGTCAAACGGACGACTCTTGAGGCCTGTAGCCATTGTGGCATCATCTATAAGTGTGATGGCAGAAGAGGCAATCTTATTTCCTACATGTTTGAGCAGTGCCGGTAGATAACGTGTTACATTCTCACCGGTTAGAAGTATACCTAGCGAGCGAGCTAGGTCTGCCGCTGCTGATGGAGATAGCAGAACTTCATAATTGCCTTCACGGATCTCACCTGTAGATCTATCTAAGCAAGCGGTATGATTATTTAGCCGCGTGGCGAGGGTATCAAATGACAAATCTTGAAAATTGCGGCTAAACACAGACCGGCGCACTGGCCCGGTTTTTGTTTCCGTCCATAGCCAGAGTACAGAGTGCTGTGTCTGATAGGCGATCTGGAAACCATGTGAGTTGCATATTGCTACCCAGGGTGTATAATCAGAATAGCAGGTATGTATCATTGCATCGTCCAGGAGGCGGTCTTGCTCTAGCATCTTGAGAAATTGTAGAATCGTGTCAACTTTTTCGGATGCTGGCATCTCCAGCATCTCATGGAAACGGAATGTGTATGGAGTTCGCTTTTCTGTATGCATCAACGGCACAGATGCAACGCCTCTAGTATGGGCTTCTTTGACTGCATATTGCGCTAATTCCTCCAAATTGGCATGCGAGAAATTATTGGTCGTTAATAAAGCAAGATTGTTATTACGCCATACCCGCAAGGCAAGGCCATTCTGCCAACCTTGACTCTCACTGACGGATTGGTAGCCTTGAAAAACAAAACGAGATACTGCCCCATACCTTATATACGCTTCTGCATGATTGGCACCGTTAGACAATGCGGCCTTGACAGCATAAGCAGCAATATCTAGAATAGGAGTAGCATCTTTCATAAACGTTATCCCCCCCAGATCAATAATTCTGGTACACGCAATGTTGGTTGTCCCAGTGAAACCGGGAGCGGGAATTGGTTCAGTTTGTTGCAGGTGTAGCCATGACAAAAAAATTTGCAATCGTTCCCTACGCGATCAATCGTTCGTAGAACAGTAGGACCATGCCCCGATAGCACAGCGCCACGAATGGGAGCCGTAATACGCCCCCCTTCTATGAGGTATCCCTCTTCTACCATCAAATTGAAGTGCCCACTTCTGTCAGTATCGCCACCATTGATTGATTGTACAAAGAGGCCCCGATCAGTCTCCGCGAGGATTTCCTCCCAGGGTGTATCACTACCAGCGACGTAAGTTGTGCTCATGCGTGGAAGAGGTGGATACGCGTAAGCAAGGCGTCGAGCATGACCATTAGATGGGCAACCGGCAGCCATAGCGGTACAGCGGTCATAAAGATGGGTAAGAAGGATTCCATCCTTGATTAATACGGTAGATTGCGCAGGCTCTCCTTCATCATCAAAGCCGTAGGTTGGCATAGCTGCTGGAGTCCTCGGATCATCAATCAGTGTTAACAGCGGTGAAGCTATTCTTTCTCCAAGCGCACCATAATAAGCAGAGCCGCTATGCTGAGCAATATCCGCTTCAAGAGCGTGACCGCAGATCTCATGTAGCATTGCTGCTGGCCCGCCCGGACCGAGGATAACAGGCATAAGTCCGACGGGTGTATCTATGGCATCCAGCCGCAGCAGAGCTGCCTCAGCCGCCTGACGAGCAACATCGATGTGTCGATTACACGCAGCTAGGTCGGCAACCCGCGCTGCTCCTATGCCCCGGCGTCCATTACGTACCTTCTGCCCTCGCCTTGCCACTGCCTCGACGCGCATATGTGCTGTATAGCGTGCTTCAGAAAGTATTTGATTGTCAGACCGTGCTATTAAGACATCTTGCCTGGCTGCTCGCGCCATGACAGTAGCGTGAAGATGTGTATCACCGCCATTGCCGAGACTGATGCGGTGAACTTCATTCGCTGCCTCTTGAGCAATTCGCACAAGGTCTTCCAGCCCGGGGTCCTCGACTTGAGAGCAAGGTGCTGGAGTTCTGGATGTTACAGGTATACTACCTTCGTGAAGAGCGCTAACGAGGGCCTCCAGTCCTTTCTCTGATAGATCCGACGTATGGACATGGATGCTGCGAGTTCCATTAATACGACGAAGTGCTGCTCCTTGCTCTGCACGTCGGTGTACTGTATGTAACTCGCCTTGTAGTACCGTGCAAAGTACTGTAGTATTGTTTTCGACGAAAAGATCTACAAATTCTTTTGATGTGCCTTTAGCCTTAGCAAGAACAGTGCGGGCCAGATCACATTCAATCATCTCTACTTACCCTCTTTTGTATTTGTGTAAGCGGCACTCAATCGTAACTCGGCGCAGAACATCCCTTCCTCGTTACGCAGCCAGAGCTGATCCGGCAGTGGTAACATTTCCTGGAATAGAACCTCGCCTTCTTGTGGTAGGAGATAGTCTAGCAACTCCAGCGAGAAGTAACTATCTCTATCTATAAATATGGGCTTGCGTTCTCCTGGTACGCGCAGGAACAGGTAACGCGGTATACCCAGGCGGCGTGCGCTACGCCGGAAATCGCGCATAAGTTCAAAAGAAGTTCCGCGATACTTTCCGGGTAGCAGTGTTTTGCGCGCGATGCGCCATTGCTCTCGTTGGAGCACTGCTTTACCAAGCATGATACGCGGAGTATGGTAAGGCAGCTCGATATGGCAGGGGATAATGCGTGGTATCGCGAAGATATTATGATGAAAAGATTGTAGCTCTCCATTGTACAATCTCAAATGTGCATAGCCTAGCGCTTGTAAAACAGGCTTGCCATCGATAATGCCTGTCTCCACCCTGGCAATTGGAATGCGCTCAGTTTCTGGTTTTTCACTGCTTGCAAGGATTTCGATAGTAGGGCCAGGGTACTCAAAAGGAATAATTTTCGCCCTTTTACTAGGAAGGATATTGGCCAGCTCCTTCTCAAAGCCCATACGACGGAGTAGCTGTTGCGCGCTAGCGTGTACCGCTTTCTTATCCGGGTGAAAGTATAGTGCCCATCCCCAGACCATTAACGTATCATGGCATTCGGCTACTACAATCTGAAAGTCGCCAGAGCGCAGAGACTCCTCATTGCTCGCTACAAGCATGATATCAGGTGAAGTCAGTAAAGGAGTAGAAGTTGCTATCGAGGGGGCAATAGTTGGAATTTGAGTGCTCTCTAGAGAGATGATATGTTCATCTGCCCGTTCGGCAATCTGAGCATATATGGCTTGCAGCCAGGAACATTCCACAGTACCAGAGCTAACAGGATCTATTTTTTGATGCTGCAAAAACAGCAGAAGTGGCATAGCACCTGTGCCATCTGGGGACATTTCTATCAGGGTTTGCGCTCCCTGAGTTTGCAAAACCTGATGCAGTGCGCATGCATGGTTTGCGTAAGCATTAAGTACTGGGAATAATTGTTCCTGTAGCTCAGCCAGGCACCGCGGCCCCAAAGATAACGTGCTGACACCCCCCAGGCATTCTTCATAAATTAGCAGACGATCCGCATAGAATTGGCCTGCACCTCTTTGGGACATTTGCCCGGTTATATTTGTTACAACACGCTCCAGTTGGCTTAGGATCTGGCGCTTTTCGGCAAATGAGGCAAGCGCAAACTGATCCTGGAGGTGTTTGCACTCTTCAACGATGCTGCTCCAACGGCTGCGTGTTGGACAGTCATGAGGTAAGGCATGCACCCATGCAAGAAGCCATTCCAGGGCCTCTGGTCTGGTTACAGGTACTTCGAGGTGTAAGCTTATAATATGAGCACTGGCTAATTTATTGGCTTCGATAAGTATATCTTCAATGGGAAGCTTGAGTGCTTGAGCTATCTGCTGAATAGTATGGTTGTTATCGATAATCTGTAGTAATCGTATCTGCCTCTCCGTAAGTGTGACTTGAATATTGTGCCCGATCCAGGCCTGGCCGTTGACCCGATCTAGCTGGCAAATAGGATTATAACGAGGACATAAATAGGGTTGTACATGCTCGTCTTTGGCAATTGCGGTCGCCAGTGCCGATACGCCCCAGAATGCCATAAATGCTCTCCTCTGCTGAATATGATGGCAGCCTGGACCTGGCAGCGCATTTGCGGATGGAGGAAAGAAATCGCCATAGTTAATAGGACCAAAAAAGCTTGCTGTATCATTTTTCGCACAGAAGCGCTGGAAATATGAGACGAGTTGACGTTCAATACGCCGGACATCACTAGGGCGGTGATCGATGCGCCAGTGTTCAAGATATGGCACCAGGCCATACTCATACATGTGTGGGCTAGAAAGCCATACCGCTTCTTGAAAATCCTGGTTCAGGGCACGCTCATACAAAGCGCGACGACGCTTTGCCATTTCCTGGGAGAATACCGCTCTAGCCCGTGTATCACATGTACTATACTCTGCTAATAATGAATTCCATTGGTCTATGAATTTGCGAAGCTCTCGTTCGCAACTTCCACAGGTAGATTCGGAGAGAACGATATGTTGTTTGCTCCGAAGTGCGGACCGGATATGTTGATACACGGTTTCCAACGCGCCGCCTCGGTGTTTCGCGCATACTTTTTCTTGCAACTGGTTGCCGAGAGCAGTAATTGCCTCTTCTAGATCGAGTAACTTATCAATCTCCGCCACTGTCTCTCGAAAAGATAGATCCTCAAGCCAGTCGAACGGAAAACCAGTACTTCGTACAATGAAATAGGGAAGAAGCTCCCAGGAACGTTTACCCATACTTTACCTGACCGTACCCTACGGTGCTGCCTACACCGTATAATCTCAGCGTTACAAAGGTTGTTCATGAAACGCGTAATTGTATCTTTTATCTTGTGACGCATCCCATCAAACAAATAATCAAAACAGCGAGATATACTGCTATTCCTCCTGTATGAGGCGAATCACCGGGAAAATCCTGCTTGTTTTCCTTTGCATATTTTCATAACCCTGACTGGCAGCCGTAAAAGCCTGCCAAAGTCGTTTTCGCTGCTCTTCCTGAACTATCTCAGCCCTGGCTCGAAAACGTTTTTTCCCTAATTGCACTTCGACATGAGGATTAGTTTTGAGATTGTAGAACCAACCTGGCATCTTATCGCTACCACCGTTAGAACCTACTATAACGTAGGAGTAGCTGTCATGGACGAACATCAGAGGCACTGTTCGCCGTTTGCCAGTACGACGACCTATTGTGGTCAGCAGGAGTGTTCGGTCAGCTCCATTGCCAGTAAGGCGATATAGCCAGATTGTGAGAAGATTGAAAAACTTATCCATTATCTCCCTCCAATGGAGAATTCAGAGAGATATTCCCAGCAACTGAGTTGTATATTAAGGTCATCCTCCATTCACAACTTCTGACTCCGCAAGCATCCCGGAGCCACCACATATCAGGTGCCGGTAACATCTCGGTAAACTCTACCAGAGTACTGTTACGGATCATGGTGAAAAGGAATTCCAGGCTGAATACATTTGTGAAATCTACATAGAAGGGTTTACGCTCAGCAGGAATGCGAGCAAAGCAGCGCTGAGGTAATCCATAGGTTTGACGTAAAGCGCAAGCATGAAGCAGTAAATCGCTTGCCCTGCTCTCGTGAACCGGTAAGATGTCTTTCGCTTGCAGACGCCAGCAAGCGCGGTAGAGTACAGTTCCATCGATCACAATCCGTGGTGTATATCCCCCCAGGGAAAGCGAAGGAAGAACGACGGAAGGTGAACCGAAGAGCCAATTTGATATACTGCGCGGGTCTCCTGGATAAAGCTCAATTAATTTATCGAGCGAACGAGATCTGAGCGCCAATTCACCTGAGGACAATACAACCTCTAGATCAGCAGCAGGCAATACCTCCCGACGATCTTTGAGCGAGCGGCCTAGAACTTCAATACTCAGTCCTGGCAACTCCAGGCAGAACGCCTTACCCTGGTTACGCCTATGAACTACAGATCCCTTTATTCTTGTGGAATGCTGCGGGGCATAAAGCGCCTTCGACAACCATGCGTGCAGTTCATCGAGCCTATTATAAAAAGTCAAGAAATGGCACCAGATCTGTGCTCCATAGTGAATCTCACCGATAATGATAGAAAAGTTATTATCGATAATATTTTTAGCTTCAGGAGCAGAGATGAAGACATCTGGTGAAACGAGCGTGCCATCGGGGATGGGCTGCAAAAATGGTTGTATATCGGTAGCGTTCAAGTGAGCCTGGCCATTACAGGTTCGATGACTGACCAGCGCCGTCAGACGTTGCAGAAACATCTGTATAGTCGGATCTGCTATACAGTCTTCTATCTGCAACTGAGCTTCTATTTGACGCACAAAGGCCAGATACGGCTGAGCTTTTCCTTGTCCCATGGCTACAAAGACCTCTTTAGCGCGTTGATGGCATACTTTTTGCAGTAAGACGCTGTAAGAGGCACAAAGATGTAAGGGAACCCTGAGTTGCTCTAGTAGCCTATCATGGAGCTTCTTACCAACAATGCAGGCTGTAATATCCCCTTGTGCTTCATCATAAAGTAGCAGTCGATCAGCATATAAGGCTCCTTCACCCCGCCTGGAATTCTGCTCCGTGAGAAGTAGAAAAGCGCGTTCGAGTTCTTGCAAAATCCTGAGTTTGTGGGTTGCTGGCGCGTAAGTGAAATGATTAATACTCTCATGGAAGGAAGCGAGGTGTTGCAACCAGCAGGAACGTGAGGCGCAATCAGGCAAGTCGGAGACGTAGGTATATAACCAGCCAAGTGGATCAGTTGCAGCAGTAGGAATGCGAATAGATACCGTGACTATTTTCTGTTTTAGCAGCTTTTGAAAAACCGAATCGAAATCTCCTTGATATAGTTTTATAATGTCTTGTATATTCTTATGCCCATCAATATGCTTAAGTAGCATCTTTGCTGCTTCGGAAATGGAAAAAGATTGGTTGGTGACGGCACAGTAAAGCTTACCAGAGGGGAGAAGAGAGAAACCATCTCCAAGTGTTGGCTTTAAGTAAGGCCGCATAGCTTTATCCTCGGAGATCTTTTGGGCAAGAGTTTCAGCAGCCCAATAGGTCATGCGTGTACGACGTTGAGCCAACGCGCCTCCTTCCACCCGCTCAAAGATCATCGGTTGTCTGGCATCTCTATCGAACTGACCATAATCAATTGGGCCAAAAAAGCTTGTGGTCTCGTTTTTTGTGCAAAACCGCTGAATATAAGCATAAAATCGGTCCTCAAGCTGCCTGATCTTGGCCGAGCGGCTGCCGTGTTCATAATGACGTTTATAGGAAGGTAGCGCGATAGTATATATATTAGGATTTGAAAGCAGTAACGCTTCTTGAAAATGTTCATCGCACACGAGGTGATATAAGCTCTCACGAACTTGTTGCAACTCAGACTCAAACCATCGTGCGTACTCTGCCTGAGTAGTTGCCAGAGTTTCACGCATCGTTTGCCAATCGTGTAGCCATTCTGCGATCTCAGGAGCGTTTCGTACAGCGTATTCAACGAGACTTTCTGAACACGGTAAATTTTTACAGATACAGCGCTTCAAGCGATACCACTGCTTGAATACTTCTGGTGACGCTCCGCAGGCTTGTTCTCGATCCAGGATAGCTGGAAAGAGTTTTTCCTGAAAGGTGCGACATTTCTGCTCGTACAGAGCTTGCAGTGCTACAATATGCTGAGCATAAGCAGCGCTGGTAGCCATACGTAAAGAGTCGAGTGGCTCGAAGGGAAAGCCGGTACTCCTAATAAGGAAGCAAGGGGCTAAACTTAGCTGATTATCTGAAAGCGGTGCCATAGACACTTCCTCGCTCAATACTGCTTACAAGACTTTCTCTTACATCGACCTCAATGTATAACCGGCACTTGAGGATTTGTGGCTATTTCTGCCAGGATATCTTGAAACTGCTGTAGTATCTGCATTATCCTTTCCTCGCTAAAAAGATCTGTGTTATATGAAAGCTCTAATTGTATCTTTTGCTTTTTCTCTTCCACCCTCATCTCCATTTCAAGTGGACCAGGTTGGTCGAACAGAGCAGTACTAATAGTAAGTTCACCGATAGTTTGTTCCAGAACAGGCATATCGTACATTCCGAATACTGCTCTATATAGAGGTGTATTTCCTCGCATGCCTTGTAAAGCTCGCACCAGCTTAATAGAAGGTAAATCCTGGTGCTCAAATGCTCCTACAGTTACTTCCCGCACTCTATGCAATAGCTCCCGTCCGGTAGGAGCATCCGAGAGATTGATGCGCAAGGTGAGCATATCCGCAAATATGCCGATCAAGTTCTCGATCTCAATTCTTGTACGGCGGGCAGCAGGAGTACCTATAAGTAGATCATATTGTCCTGTAAGACGGGCCAGCATTAAGGCGAAACCTGTGAGTAAGGTCATGAACATCGTGACGCCTTCCTGGGCACTGAATTTGCGTAGCAATTCACTCAACTGAGAAGGGAGAAAAACCCTACAGGTCATTGCTCGATAGCGCAGTACAGCAGGTTGTGGCTTATCAGTTGGCAGCTTTAATTCTGCTGGTGCATTTGCCAGTTGCTTTGTCCAATATGTGAGCAGCTTTTGCAAAACATCACCTTTTAACTGCTTCCGCTCCCACACCGCATAATCGGCATACTGAATAGGAAGGCTGGGCACTCTTATATCTGTACCTTCTTGCATCCCCTGATAGTGTGCAACCAGTTCATGGAAGAACACATCAAATGACCGACCATCTACCGCCATATGGGGCAATACGGTCATCAAGAAATGCTCTCTCTCGCTTAGACGCAGTAAATGAACCCGTAACACAGGATTACGTTTCAGATTGAACCTGCGACTATGTTCTGCATTTAATAATTTCCTGACTGCTATCTCCTTTTCAATTCCTTGTAATTCTTCAAAGCTGGTGATACGTATTGGAATGTGTACTTCCGGGGCAATAATTTGCACCAGCTTGCCGCGTTCAATCTGATAAGTAGTTCGGAGTATCTCGTGGCGGCGCACTATTGCCTGGATACAGGCATCCAGACACTCCACATCTAAAGGCCCTTCAAGATGAAGCAGGAAGGATGTAGTGCTTACAGGATTCCCCGGCTGCATTTCACTTAAGAGCCATAATCTCTCTTGAATATAGGAGAGAGGTAGTGGCTCTGTGCGTTCTACTGGCACAAGAGGTAAGGCCGGGGTGGTATCTTCCTCAGAGGTTAATTTTAGTGTCTGTACCAAGCCAGCGATAGTCGGGGTAGCGAAGAGAGTGCGTACTGGGATATTCACCCCTAGCGCTTGACCCATTCGCAAAATGAGTTGCATTGCTAGCAGGGAGTGGCCGCCTAGCGCGAAGAAATTCTCGTGGATGCCGACGCGCTCGCGGCCCAACACCTGCGCCCACACCTGGGCTAAGATCTCCTCGGTGGGAGTGCGCGGGGCCACATACGCGCTCTCAGCCGAGGGCGCTTCCAGCTCCCGAGCTAGCAGGGCGTGCCGATCAACCTTGCCATTGGCGCTCAAGGGCAATTGCTCCAGCAGCACAAACTGAGCCGGGATCATGTAATCAGGCAGCCAGCGAGCTAACGCCTGCCTGAGTTGCTCACACTCCGAGGCCAGTTGAGGCTGGCCGACGAGGTAGGCGACCAGGTGCTTGCCGATGGGAGCTTCTTCGCGCAGCAGGACCACGGCTTGTTGGATGCCGGGCTGCTGGGTGAGGACGGCTTCGATCTCGCCCAGTTCGATGCGATAGCCGCGCAGCTTGACCTGGGCATCGCCTCGACCCAGGAACTCGAGCCGACCATCGGGCAGGTAGCGGGCCAGGTCCCCCGTTTGATAGAGGCGCGCTCCGGGTTGCGAGCTGAACGGGTCGGGCAGGAAGCGCTGGGCGGTCAGGTCAGCCGCGTTGAGGTAGCCGCGGGCGACCCCGGCCCCTCCGATGTAGA
>DAOTVZ010000067.1:0-1535 GCA_034436045.1 Ktedonobacteraceae bacterium
TCGCGCTGGCGGTCGTTTTGTGATGTGCTGATAAAGACATTGAAACCTGCCTCAATCGCTGCCTGCTCTACTCCCTCAACCACACGGCCCATAAAGGGGTCGGAGATCGTCGGCAGTACCATGCCGATTGTCCAGGTTTTCCTCGCCGTCAGGCTTCGCGCTACCGTGCTGGGAACGTAATCCATTTCCCTTGCCAGTTCCTGAATGCGCTTGCGCGTCTCCGCACCAATGCGGGGGTGATCTTCAAGCGCACGCGAAACTGTTGAGGGGGAGACCCCGGCGGCTCTGGCAATGTCGTAAATAGAAACCGGCATGGTTGACAAACTCCTGTACGCTGAGGGTAGCTCTTGCCCTCCTGAAAACGCATCCGTAAAGGTATGGTTGACTTGCGCAACCGGTTGTTCAAAGTATAAGTTAAAAGAATACCTCTTGTCAAGAGGTATTCTTATGAAATTTTTAAGCTTCTTAACTTTGGGGTATATTTCATTTTTTGCATCGAGATAGACAGTGTAGAGCAAATGTGAAGCATAGTATCCATAGGGGAGATCACTACATGTAATAAAGACCCTTGTAGATACTGTGCCTTACATTTACTCTACCGCTTTATCATATATTAGTGATTTATCCGTCTATGACCACGCGCTGGCTTGATTCAAAGCTGTTATTGCTTCCGTATCCAATTGGAGCGTCACTGCACCCACGAGTTCGTGCAGTTGTTGAACAGAGGTGGCGCTGGCAATAGGAGCCGTGACACCAGGGCGGGCCATCATCCATGCCAGCGATACTTGTGCTGGGGTGGCACCTAGACGGGCGGCGACGCGCTCAACTTCCGCCAGTATGCGGAAGCCGCGTTCGTTCATATAACGGGCCTGGACGCTCTGAGCGCGGCGGCTCTCCGGCAATGGCTTATCCGGTCTATACTTGCCGGTCAGGAAACCGGCGGCCAGTGCGTAGTAGCCGATGACGCCAATCTCCTGTTCTCGGCAGAGTGGCTCTAACTCACGTTCATAGGCTTCGCGTTCCACCAGATTATAGAGCGGTTGCAAGCTCTCATAACGCGCGTAGCCATGCTGCTGGCTGATTCGTAACGCTTCGGCCAGCCGTGTTGCCGAGTAGTTGGATGCGCCAATGACGCGCACCTTGCCCTGGCGAATTAGAGCATCAAAAGCCTGCAACGTCTCTTCCAGCGGCGTCTCTGGATCATCGCTATGCGCCTGATAGAGGTCTATGTAGTCGGTTTGCAGGCGACGGAGCGAGGCTTCAACGGCCTCCTGGATATATTTGGCCGATAGTCCCTGTTTGCCCGGCCCCATCGAATGACCAAGCTTTGTGGCAATCAAAACCTGCTCGCGGTTGCCACGTGCCTTCATCCAGCTACCGATGATTTGTTCCGACTGCCCGGCACTATAGACATCCGCCGTATCGAGGCAGTTGCCACCGGCTTCAACATAGGCGTCCAGGACAGGAAACGCTGCCGCTTCATCCAGTGTTCTTCCTAGAACGTTCGTACCCAGGCAGAGGGGATAGAGTTCCAG
>DAOTVZ010000068.1:0-2044 GCA_034436045.1 Ktedonobacteraceae bacterium
CGCTCTGCGCTGTCATGTATAACGCTCCGGTCGAACAGCAAATCGCCTTGATTCAGGCTCATCCTGATCTCGTGGGACGCGCCGCGCTGGCCGGAACACTCAGCCCCGCCTCCACCAGCGAGCAGGCCAGCGCCGGTCTTGATCGCCTCACGCCAGAAGAGATTGCCACTTTCAATCGCTATAATCAGACCTACCGCGAACGCTTTGGTTTTCCTTTTGTCATTTGCGCACGTGAGAATAAAAAAGAAAGTATCCTGGCTGGTTTCGCTACACGCCTCAACAATACTCGCGAACAAGAGATCCGCACTGCTCTGAATGAGGTGGCCAGAATCTGCTGGCTGCGCCTGCTGGATACCATCAGTGGTGACGTATAAAAGCTAGCCAGCAAGCGTCAGCGAAAGCTTTCGCGGAAGACGCCTATTTCATGTTTCACACTTCCCACTCTTCTCAAATCGTTCCTTAAAGGCTACATATTTCTTTTACTGCACTAGAAAGGAAACTGCAATGACTGCCGAACCTGTTTATACCATCAGCTACGGCAAGCTGCATGTGCCGGTCTATCGCGTCTACATGCCAGCCCTGACAGGTGTTACCTCCATTCCAGAGTCATCCTTCACGGGGCGCGACAATATTTTGTTCGCCTGCGAGATCGATATTGAGGTCTTCGGTACAAACTTCTTGCCCGCCTACACACAGGGCGATAACAGCAACGTTGTCGCAACCGACAGTATGAAGAACTTCATCCTGCGTCAAGCGCTCAACTTCACCGGCTCAACACTGGAAGAATTTGTAGCTTGGCTCGGTCATCAATTCCTTAGCACGTACCCACAGATGCACAGCATTCGCCTGACCGGACGTGAACTACCCTTCACACCAGCAAATGTACCAGCAGGTAATAACACCTTCCAGAACAGCAACGTCCTGTTTAGCCGTTTTCACAACGACTACACCGTGATTACGATGGACTTCGCACAAGAAAACGGGCAACCGACGCTTAAGAGCCACCGCTGTGGGCGCGTCAACATGGAACTCTTTAAGGTCACGGGCAGCGCCTTCACACATTTTGTGCGCGATGACTATACCACTCTGCCGGAGCGCGGAGATCGCCCGCTCTTCATCTATCTGGATACCTACTGGAGATATAGCGACAGCGCGGACATGCTAGCGACAAACCACGCCCGCTACATTCCCGCCGAGCAAGTACGTGATATGATTCAGACCATCTTCCACGAGTTTGTCAGTGAGTCCATTCAGCATCTTGTGCATGAGATGGGAATGCGCCTGCTGGCACGCTTCCCACAGATGGCCGAAATTTCGTTTGAGGCCCAGAATCGCACGCGCGACCCGATGGCGGAATCGACCATAGACCAGAAAGTGAAGGTGTATAGCGATCCCTTCCCGGCCTATGGTTTGATTAAGCTTACTATCAAGCGCAACGCATGAGCAGAGGAGCAGAAAGCAATGGGCAGTCTCACCACACACGTTCTTGATACCATGCACGGTCGCCCCGCCGCCAATGTCGCAATCGAACTTTGGCGCGTCGAAGACGATAGCTATCGTGGTGTGTGGCGCACCCACATCAAAACGGTACGTACTAACGCCGAGGGTCGCACAGACGCACCAATTCTGGAAGGCGACGAGTTCACGGCAGGTCTCTACGAGTTGCACTTCGCTATCGGCGCTTACTTTGCCACACAAGGGGCTTCCACGCCGAAGCCCCCGTTCCTGAATATCGTACCGGTCTGCTTCGGTGTCGCCGACCCGATGGCCCATTATCATGTGCCGCTGCTCGTCTCACCCTGGGCCTATACTACTTATCGGGGGAGTTAGATAATGACAACTGTTGATACCGCTCGTAGCATTATGCAACGGTGTGATATCTTAGGCAACTTTAGCGAAGAGACGGAATGTCTGACGCGCCGCTTCGCCACCTCTCCAATGCGCCGGGTCAACGCCAGCGTCGCCGCCTGGATGGAGAGGGCCGGGATGACCACACGCCAGGATGCTATCGGCAATATCATTGGGCGTTATGAGGGTAGCCGAC
>DAOTVZ010000069.1:0-17501 GCA_034436045.1 Ktedonobacteraceae bacterium
TCAACATACACATCTCTCGATACAGAAGCTACAATCCGGCATTTCTACCAGCAATTCCTGCCTCACTACACCAATTTCTGCGCCTCCATCGAAGGCATCGATAACCTCCATGAACGCTCTCAATACGCCAAGCTGGTTATCAATCGTTTATTGTTTCTCTGGCTTCTACAACAACATAGCTGGCTCGCCGGTGATACTAACTATCTTGTTCATGCTCTTGCGCAGAATAACGATAAAAAATCATTTTACCACTATATACTCTTACCACTATGTCAACAGCTTTGCTTAGCTAAACATGAGAAAACCTCTATTGCCCTGAGCAGGTGTGATAATAGCGAACGACTGCCACAATGCAAGCTTTCACTGTTCGCGCCGCACCCCCTGGAGCGCACTCCATCAGCAATCTATATTCCCGATAGTGCATTCATGTCCATATTCAACTTTCTTAAGAGCTATCGCTGGTCGCTTGAACCTGTTGACAACCAGAGAGAGATAATCACGCCTGCTGTGCTGTCTTATGTACTCGAACAACAGTCAGATCAGAAGCACAAGGGTATTTACTACACCAGAGATGATGTAACCTGTTACATCACTGAAAATACCATCTTGCCATACTTGCTGCATGCATTTCAGCAGCACTTTCCCTGTCTGACGCTGATACGCCAGCTTCTACGAACAGCTCCTGACCGCTACATTCATCCCCATGTGCGCAGTCCTGAACGCCTGCCGATGGAAACAGAGCGCGAATATCAGCGTCGCCGACAACAGTATCAGCAACTGCTCACATTCGCGCAGTCAGAAGCATTGCAATCCGGCGATGACTTGATTACCTATCGATTCAACCTGTCACCGTTGCTGCAAGACCTCATCAACCAGCTTGAGCAACCCGCGCATCTGATGGCCTGCTATAACCTTTTAAGCACTATAACGATCCTCGACCCTACCTGTGGCAGTGGTGCTTTTCTGCTCGCCGCTCTCGCGCGGCTGGAGCCGCTCTATGCCGCCTGTTTGGAGCGTATCATAACCAGCACAACGCAGGCATGGCAACACACGCCTCTGCTGCTGGCCCAAAAGCAGGCATTACTCTCACAAATGGAGCAGTACGTGAATCAACGCCATTTCATCCTCACTACGATCCTACAGCATAATCTCTACGGCGTGGATATTATGCACGAAGCCATCGACATCTGCAAACAGCATCTCCTGCTCACGCTGCTCGCAACGCTACCACCGGACACACAAATGATACCGGCGCTTGACCTGGACGCTCACCTGCACACAGGCAACGCGCTGGTCGGAACCTGTTATGACTACCCAATCTCACGAGAAACACAATCACTAAACCGACAGGGATTCTGCTGGTCGCAAGCCTTTGGGGGTGTGCTGGCACGCGGGGGCTTTGATGTTATCACAGGCAATCCGCCCTATATTGAATACAGCAAACTACGGAAGAGCGGTGAAGCTCATACACTCGGCAATGTGGCAAACTGTGGCAATCTTTACGCAGCCATCATCGAACGGGCGCTGAGCCTCTGTCGCCCAGAACAGAGCTATCTCGGCCTGATCGTTCCGCTCAGCATCTGTAGCAGCGAACGTTTTATCGCGCTCCGGCAAAACCTGACCCGGCAGAGTGCGCGACTCTGGCTGGCGAATTTCGAGATTTTTCCATGCCGCCTGTTCGCCAACGCTTATCAACGGCTCACTATCCTGCTGGCACATCATCAAGCCAGCGCTGATACTAAGCTTTTCGTCACTCATTTGCAACGCTGGTACACAGCAGAACGCCCCTATCTCTTCTCCACCATGCGCTATACGCAGGTGTGTGAGCATATCCGCCCCACAACTTTTCCCAGATTAGCGGCTCCATGCCAGGAGAATATCTTGCGCAAGCTTGTCACACGCGCAGAAGGGAATAGCATCGCTCGTCTCCTTTCACCCACCCCTACACCACATTTTGTCTCTTATCAAGAAGCAACCAACTATTGGATGAAAGCTGCCTGCCGCATCCCGTTTTACCGCAAGAACGGCCTTATCATGCCCCCACCACATAGCCGCACCATCTTTTTCGCCGATGCCTGTACCGCACGCAACATTATGGCACTCATGAACAGCAGTCTCTTCTATCTCTGGTTCGCCACCTATGCAGATGGTTTCCATCTCTCCCATCTTCTGGTCAAAGCCTTCCCGGTCGGCCCGGACATCGGCGCGCAGAAGACTTTGACGGAGCTAGCCTGCCGACTGGAACAGGACATCAACCAGCATAGTCGTCGCAGCACACGCAATACGAGGGCCAGACAGAGACAGAATGGTGGGGGAGATCACATCGAACTAGAGGAGTACTACATGGTTTACTCGAAGCCAATTCTAGATCAGATTGATATGCAACTGGCCCACTACTACGCTTTCACCGATCAAGAACTGGATTTCATCGTCAACTATGATGCGAAATACCGCATGGGCCAACATTCTTCCTAAAAAAGCGGAAAGGCGATGCTCATCTTTTTACAAAGACAGAAACTGGTAGCAATATCGAAAATCTGCCTGCCATCAAAGAGGCTCATAACCGCAGGATACTACACTGAATATAGACAGTGTAGTATCCTCTAGCGATTCTTCGCATTTCAAAGAACTGCGATCTCCAAACAACATTTAGCGGGCAGCAGGCATCGGCTCACGCTTTGCTGGCTCTTGCTCAGATGCTAAACGCCGTGACATCGAACGGGTTGCAGAGACCCAGACGCGCACGAAGAGCCAGAGCGCAACAATGACGACACCGGCCAGCGAAACCCACATGATGCCGAGCGCGACCGGCACATTACTGTTGCTGGTGAAGAACGCGCCAAAACCCGCCAGATAGCTCTGGCTCGTCGCTTCAACGGCGAAGACCTGCGCTCCATAATACAGTGTCGCGCCCAACACCAGGAAGATGGTCGAGAGCCGATAGGCTTGAATGTCATCATCCACACGACGCGAGAGCTTCACCGCCAGCGCCAATAGCAACAGGAGAGCGGCGAGCGGGCCGGTCAGAGGCAGAGCCGCTGACGATACAACATTGGGCAAGAAGAAAATCCAGCTTACCGCGAAGGTTATGAGCATCAGAGCATCGCGGATCAGTAGATAGGACATCCACCAGATATCAGCGCCCAGGCGCAGACCGCAACGGCGCAGGGTGCGAATGACGTATGGCCGTCCCAGGTGCATCATTAAGGTCATCGTCCAGAGCGCGGGCAGAAAAGCAACGAGTGTGCTGATCAACCACTGTGAGCCACCCTGTATCAGGGCCTGCGTAATCGCATTGGCAATATCATCGGGCTTCATGTTCATGCTCCTCTCACTATATGAGAACAAGGATACAGATTGCTTATGAATTCGTCGTGGTGGTATCCGGCACTTCCGCACGCCCACCGGTTCTGATTGCGTAGATAGCCGCGATGGCACCAAAGATTGCCAGCAGCGCAATCGAGATGTAAGACATGGCAACCGCCCAGTTTGGATTGGTGTTTGTCACCATGGCACTACTGAATGGCAGATTGGCCTGCACTCCCAGGAGATAGGGAATGAAGTACAACGCCGCGCCAATTGCCAGCAAGATTGTCACCAGGCGAAAATCCCGTAAGTTGCGGTCAGGGTCTCCCATTAATTTCACCAGTAGCACTGCAAACAACACCGCTGCGGCCAGCCCTCCGGTCAGTGGTAGTGCATCGGTGACCACCACATCTGGGAAGAAGAACATAAAGCTCATGACGACGCCGCTAATCATCAGGAAATCGCGCAATGCGATGTAGACCAGCCAGAGCAGGTCTGCACCCAGGCGCAGGGTGAAACGATCAATCATATCAAGGATGTACGGGCGACCCACGTGCAACCCGATTAACACCAGCCAGATGACCGGCAGAGCCGCCGCTAATGTTCCCTCAAGGAACTGTTCACCACCAGCATTGATGCCGGAAATGATTGCATTGGTCAAGTCTTGTACTGACATGCTAGAAACTCCTTTTTGTATCTGATAGCTTGCTACACCTAACGCGCTTGAACCGTTTCCGGGGCAATCACATGAACAGTGGGACAGAGATACGCAAGATCGCAGCGCAAACAGCGACTGGCTTCGCGTCGAGCCTGTTCTTCCGTGAAACCCAGCGCAAACTCCGTATCCTTCTCGCGCGCACTATCCACCGAGCGTAGTGGCATTTCTTCACGCGGCGTCGGACGCAAATCGAGATTGATAACGCCATCTGCGGGCAACGTAGAGGCTGTTTCAAACTCATCTTCCGGCATCTCATGTACACGCTCAAATGGGATCTTGCGCAAGTAGGCATGAATAGAGCGGGCCGCTTTACGTCCATCCGCCGCTGCATGGATGACCGTCTTAGGGCCATAGGTCACATCGCCAGCAGCAAAGACGCCGGTCGCGCCGGTGGCGAGCGTCTCCTTATTCACCAGCAGACCACCCCAGGGGGCTACCTGTACGCTGGTTCCTTCGGGCAAAAACGATGGATCAGGTGCTTCGCCAATAGCCACCAGCACAGTAGTAGCGGGGATATCAAACTCGCTTCCTGGCACAGGCACGGGCCGCCGTCGCCCTTTCGCATCTGGTTCATCCAGGCGCATCTTAATACAGTGTACCCGCTCTACCTGACCATTATGGCCAAGCAATTGTAATGGGGATGCCAACTCCTCTAAAAGAATGCCTTCAGCCAGTGCTGCACGCACCTCTTCACGTTGAGCGGGCATCTCAGCACGCGAACGTCGATAGAGGATACGCACCGTACTCGCTCCCGCCCGCAAGGCTGACCGTGCCGCATCCATTGCCGTACTGCCACCGCCAACCACGACTACATCTCCTTCCAGCCGCGTGTTCTTATCCAGGTTGAACGCCTTCAAGAAGGTCGTCGCCGGAATAACACCGCGCAGTTCCTCGCCCGGCACCCCCAGACGCTGGCTCTTCTGCGCCCCCACCGCCAGCAACACCGCATCATACGACGCCTGCAGCTCATCCAGCATCACATCCCGTCCGATAGCGGTATTCAACTTCAACTCAACACCCAGGTCCTGAATGGCTTCAATATCGCGGTTCAGTTCCGCGCGTGGCAGACGATATTCAGGAATGCCAATCGCCATCATGCCGCCCGCTACCGGCATGGCATCAAACACTGTCACGCTATAACCGCGCCGCGCCAGGTAGTACGCCGCGCTCAACCCGGTTGGCCCCGCACCTACAATAGCGACCTTCTCACTATAGTGCTGCTTCGGCGGTGTCACCTTGCGTTTATGAGGCTTGCCATGATCGGTGGCAAAACGTTTCAAGTCACGAATGGCTATCGGAGCGTCAAACTCGCCCCGGCGACAGACATCTTCGCAAGGAGCAGTACAAACGCGGCCACAAATGCAGGGGAACGGATTGGGTTCCGACGCCACCTGCAAGGCTTCGTCATAGCGTCCCTGCGCGATCAAACTGACATAGAGTCCGGCATTAGTGCCCACCGGACAGGCCGCCTGACACGGCGCGCGCAAATCCTCTTTCCGCTCACCCAACCAGCTACGCCAGCTCTGCCAGGCCGCTTGCCGCTCAGCAACATGCCAGGCATGATCCTCACCCCAGGGTGTCTCGCCTGGCTCCTCCGGCGTGGCACGGGTGTAAGCGTTTAAGGGTTGCCAGCCCTCCTCAGGCGGCAGATGAGAGAGCGGCCCCCTGTGCGCATAAACAATCTGCTGTACATGGCCTTCAATCGTAATGGCATTTGTTGGGCATTCCTGAACGCATACCTGACACCCAATACATGGGGCAACCTGTGTCGGTACCAGCATCATCCACTCGCGCTCTGACCATGGCCCCGGAACGGGACTCTGGCGTTTCGCCTCACCCTCAATCTCACCAGTACCAGACGGGCGAGTCATATCCAGACAACGCACGGGGCAAAGGTCCATACAAATACCACAATTAATGCATGTATTTTCATTTACCAGGAATCGGTAGGCCATCCTGCCCCCCTTTCTCACATACTTACCAGCCACATCATGCAATGAAGAGCTGGGACATAAGAGCAATATTTCTTGTAAAAGATTACCTGCTCAGCATCACGAATTCATCACATGTGAAAGATGCTTTATCACAAATAAATCAAATATCGCTTTCTTAGCCACGTTTTTGTTACATTAAATTGAGATTAAAATTATTCATCACGCAGCAGGGATTTTTTCCGCAAGCCAGATAATCTCATCCTCACAATACAGGCTTGATCACCATTGAAAAACGCTTCGTCGGCAAAACACCTAACACACGCATCAGTATCACATCTACCGGCGAAGAGGCCATTGAACACCACTGGCGACTGCTCGATCAACTCCGTCACGATACTAAAACGCACTTTTCCTTGTAGAAACCGGACAGGGTGTGATGAATCACACCCCTACGAGGGCTATCACACCAAAGGCCAGTAGAATTACGCCCGATGCACGATTAATCCAGAGCAGCAGACGCACATTTAGTCTGGTGCGTATAAAGCCTACAGCACTGGTCAGGATCAACCACCAGCATACGGAACCGAGAAAGACACCCAATACGAGCAGTAAGGCATTTCCCGAACCAGCATGCGCCCCACCAATACCCACCCCAGCGAAGATGACGACAAACGAGAGAATCGTCAAGGGATTGGCCAGCGTCAGTAAGAGCATCGAGAGATAGATACCGATGAAACCGGTAAGGACCGCCAACTGCTTTGTCCGCGCCTGCACACTGCTCGCCGAGGCTACCTTGCGCATCAGCATCGTCTTGAGGCCCAGGTAGAACAGAAAAAGGCCACCGACCAGACGTATCCAGAACTGCTGACTGATGAGCAGATGCATAATGGCGCTCAAACCAAGACCGGCCACCAGCGCGTAGAGGCCATCGGCGGTAGCAATACCCAGTCCAGAAAACATGCCAACAAGCCGCCCACGCTCCAGCGTGCGTTGAATACAGAGCATACTCATCGGGCCAACGGTGGCCGCAATAGACAGGCCGATTAACAGCCCTTTCAGCAATAACATCGCTCTCCTCGATTGTACTATCCTCATCTATTAACCGGCCTATCTTGCTGTCCGAAATATGGACTAGCTAACCGCTCCTGGCCTCGTTTCCAGAATATGCTGGCTCGCTTCGATATAGCGGTTGGCCGAGCGAATGACGACATTTTTGGCATCGTGGGCTACGACAGTATCGAACCAGCCTCCGTACAGCCGCTCAAACGAGTAGGCACTGACGGTATCACGTATCTCGGCAACTTTAGAAGCTGGCAAAGGAATTTGATTCGGATAGCTATACATGAAACTGACCCAGTTGCGGTCGGCTACCACCTGAATGGTATCACCTGTCAACAGCACGCCTCTGCCATCAGCGCCATCTTTCCAGTGCAGGACGGCGCTGCCGTGAAAGTGTCCGCCCAGGCGATGCAGTGTGATCGTGTCAGTTAGCTTATAGACATCATCTGACCAGAACGTGATGCGCTCGCCTGGACGCATAACCCACTGTTTGTCGGCTGCGGGCAGGTAGATACGCGCGTCGAAGCGCTCGGCCCACTCAACCATACTGCTGTAGAAATGTGGATGCGAGATGGCGATGGCCTTGATGCCGCCAAGCTGTTGCACATGCTCCACCGTCTCATTATCCAGATAGCTAATGCAGTCCCACAGCACGTTGCCCCACTGTGTCTGCACCAGGAGCGCACGTTGCCCAATCGCAAATTGTGGTACTGTGCCGATGCCGGTCAGACATGGCTCATACTCCCTGAACTGATTGTGGTACTCGCCCCGTTGCATCTCCTCCAACGTCGTCCACTGCTGCCCCTGATAGCCGACATACTGACGCTGATCCAGGCAAATCGGGCAACCCTCCGGCGGCGTCTCCCGTTCAGCAAACTGTACTCCGCAGGTTTTACAAATCCATCTCGTCATCGTAAACATTGCTCCTCTTAGCTAGCGTGCCACCGCACACACGGTAAAAATGTGCATTTATGAATAAATTGTAACCCATTTCTATTGCTTCCCACTCATCCGTAGTCTATACTCTTCCGCGTCACCCGTTCCCATCCCTACGCGCACCATACTATTGCTCTCTGCCTATTGTACGACAAGTGCCTTCGCGGACAAGGCTACAGGCATCCGCATCTTATATTATGGAGATTCACGACAGCCTGCATCACCTTCCTGATTGCACACTCAACCAGCAACAGGAAACTATTATCAAGCACGAAGATGGCCCCCTGCTCGTTGTTGCCGGGCCGGGGTCAGGCAAAACGCTCACCATCATTCTCCGCGCACTCAATCTGCTGCTCAACGGAAAAGCCGAACCCTCCGAGATCATTATTTGTACCTATACCGATAAAGCCGCGCGCGAGCTACAGAGTCGTTTTATGGATATGGCCCGTAAAGCCCACTATGAGCAGGACTTATCCGCACTACGCATCGGTACCATCCATAGCCTCTGTAACAAACTTATCCGGCGCTACCTGGACTCCACCCATCTAAGCAACGACTATGAGGTGCTGGACGAATTTGCCCAACGCATCTTTATCTTCAAACACCTGCCAGAGATTCTTAGCCGACACATTCAACCAATCATCAGCCAGAGATGGGAACAGAACAGGTGGCAGATTGCACAAAAATTGCAGGACTATTTCGACCGCATCATGGAAGAACTGATTGATGAAAATGCTCTACAAGATGCTTGTGATCCTTTCTTACAAGCTCTCGCCTACGCCTATAAACGTTATCGTAAAATACTCAGCTCACACAACTGTGTAAGCTTTGCCGCACAACTGAGACTGGCCTATAACCTGCTGCTGTCCGACCCAGAGACACGCCGCCTCATCACACAGGGCATTCGCTACGTCTTTGTTGACGAGTATCAGGACACAAATAACATTCAAGAGCAGATTTTGCTCGCTCTCTCCTCAGCAACCGGCAATCTATGCGTGATCGGGGACGAAGATCAGGCCCTCTATCGCTTTCGCGGCGCGACGGTGCGCAATATCCTGGAGTTTTCCACTAATGTGCCGCATTGTACTACTCTACAGCTAACCATCAATTACCGCTCTCATAAGGATATTATTAGCGCCTATGATCAATGGATGAAACAAGGAACATGGTCGGACGGGAAACACAAATTTCGTCATGACAAGAAGATTTCGCCCGACCAGGCTAAAAGCTATCTTGATTACCCCTCCGCAATCGCGCTGGAAGGCAAGGATGAAGCCGACGAGGCTGAGCAACTTGCCGATCTGATAGCCTATCTGCACGAACAACGCATCATCACCGATTACAACCAGGTTGCCCTCCTGCTACCGAGCGTCAGATTACAGGTTAGCGGGCGCTACACCGAGGTCTTGCAACGTCGTAACATCCCTTACTTCTGCCCACGTGCCCGCGCTTATTTCGAGCAAGAGGAAGTACGCCTTCTGATCGCCTGCTTCGCTACACTCTTTCACTACGACGGGAGCGACTTAGATGATTTACTCGACCACAACACAGACTTTCAAGAGTACCTACAAAAGCGCTGCCTTCCTACACTGCTCGAAAGCTATCCCACCGCTCATCCTCTGCAACAGCAACTTGCACGCTTCATCGAAGAACTGAAGGAATGGTTCTCTACAATCGAGCAAACAGGGGTCGAAGAACATCCATTCTCTTTGATGGACTACCTGTATCGTCTGCTGGCAGTTGAGCCATTCGTTACCTTCGTGACGGATGAACAACGCCTGTACAACCTGCAAATCTTCTCAAAGCTGCTAGAGAACTTCCAGAAATTGTACCAACCCGATAATCTGACGATGGAAACATGGTTGCAGATCAGAAAAGACTTTTTCGCTACCTATCTGCGTCTGCAACAATTTGAGGGACTGAATGAATTTGAGGATCGTGAACAGCCCTTTCCTTCTGGTCATGTGCAGATCATGACTATTCACCAGGCAAAGGGACTGGAGTTTCCGGTAGTGATCGTCGGTGGCATGGAGAAAGGTCGCATGGGAGCATCGCCCATTGACCGCGATCTTAGCAGATTTTATCAGCGTCAGGATCAAACCTTTGAGCCAGAAAACCTGATCCCAGGCCTGGATATGCGCCGCCTCTACTACGTCGCTTTCTCGCGCGCCGAACGCCTCCTCATCCTTACGGGCAACCAGCGCAAGCCGCCGCACACGCTGTTTCGTCCTATCTTCAATACATTGCCCCGCTGGCCAAGCGTCAAACCTCTGCTTAGCGTCCTGGAACCGAGCCAACCTAAAGCAGTACCGCACGCGAAACGTCACTATAGCTTCACGGGTGATTTACAAATCTATGAGGTTTGCCCGCGTCAATATCAGTTTTTCCGAGAATACCAATTCAAGCCAGCCCATCCACGCGACTTCCTGCTGGGGCAACTGGTTCATAACAGCATAGAGGCTCTCCATCGTAGCATTCTCCTGGGTAAATGGCAGCAGCTTAACGGAACCAGCATCCAGACTATCGTGGCCCATGTGTATGCTCATTTATGTCGCACGCATTCCCACGGCCCTGACACGAGCCTGCAAGATGACGCCTACCGACAAGTCTACGCTTATTTTTGCCAGAATCAGCTTGAGCTACGCCACATCCAGGAAGCAGAGCTAGAGATACTGGTTGAACAGGATGATTACATCCTTGCCGGGCGTGTGGATTTATTGCGCATATACAACGGACGGCAAGAACTGATTGATTTCAAGGCAGATTTTCGTCCCGCACTTGATGCCCCAAAACTCATTGACTACGAACGCCAGCTTTGCACCTATGCCTACGCGCTTGAACAGCGCTACCATACCCGGCCTGACCGCCTGCTGCTCTACTGGACGCGCGAGCAGAGACGCGAGGACGCTCTGATGGAGATTCGCTATCGACCAGAGGTAGTCGCGCATGTGCAGCAAGCTTTTTCCGCCATCGTCAAGCGCATCCACGCGAAGGATTTTCGCATCCGTGAGCTTCCGAGGCCAGAGACTTGTTGCAGTTGCGACATGCGACACTATTGTCAGCAATTGGGCACTATCACCCTCAGCCCTGTTCCCAAAGTGAACTGATCCATGTGCTATAATATACTGGTCGATAAGGATGAAAGACAGCAAGAACGCGACAGGAGTCGTTAGATGCGTATCGCCCTCCTCTCTGATATTCATGGCAACACGCTGGCCCTTGAGGCAGTGCTGGCGGATATTGCGGCGCAAGGTGGTGTTGATGCCTATTGGATTCTCGGTGACTTCTCTTCGTTAGGCTATGATCCGGTAGGAGTTCTGGAACGTGTCACGCGCTTGCCAAACGCGGTATTCTTGCGCGGCAATCATGATCGCTACACCGTGACCGGTGAGCGACCGGGGCCAACGCTGGAAGAGGCCCAAAAACAGCCAAAGTTAATGCCGATGCTATTTGCGATGGCAACAAATCTCGCCTGGACACAGGGCCACATTCTTGCCAGCGGCTGGTGGCCCTGGTTCGAGCAGTTACCCCTTGAGCAGCGCCTCACACTGCCAGATGGCACGCGGATGTTGTGTGTTCACGCGGCCCCTGGCACAGATGATGGGCCGGGCATCATTCCGACACTGAGCGATGACCAGTTACGCGCGGTGCTGGCTCCGGCCAATGCCGATCTCGTGGTGGTGGGTCATACTCATGTGCCATTGGAGCGCACCATCGATCATGTTCATGTTTACAACCTGGGCAGCATCAGTAATCCTATGCGCGCTCAACTGGAAGCCAGCTACGCGCTACTCGACGCCGACACCAGTGGCTACCACCTCGAACGGCGCTTTGTTGACTATGATCGAGAGGCCGTAATTGAGCAGTTGCGGCGCGTCAAACATCCGACGGTGGAGTTTCTGGCAAAGATGCTGCGCGGCGAGTTCCTACCACCCTGGGCGCAACGCAGTTGAAACTTCTTTTAAATTACTCCAGTTCCATCATGCTCCGGTAGATCGACGAAGCGATGGGCATTAAGATTATTATGCAACGGCGATGTCAACTCTCGATAGCCCACGATGATCTGCTCAGCATAAGGACCGGGCGATATCGTTGGCCTTTGCACACGTGAGGATCGATGCCCTGGTTGATCATCCTCCTGCCCATTGACAAGGATTCCCAGCATATTCATCACAAGCATATTACGCTGTGCCAGAGCTTGATGCGGCACATATGAGTAGATAGGCTCTTTCAACTGTTCCAACTGTTGCACTATCTGCTCAGGCCGATGGCCAAAACGTGCACAGTCGGTCCGTACTATCTGCAACAACTCCTGTTCAGGAAACGCGAAGAGGGCATCCAGCATCTGCATCAGATTGAAACCACGATTGAGCAGAACCTGCCGTCCACGCACTAACCGTTGTGCCAGCGCCTCTTCTTGCCGCTGTAATATCTCCTGAATCTGGCGCGTGATCTGCGCCAGAGGCAAGGTATCCAGGCGCTTCTGGAGATACTCGACGACGCTGGCATGATCGCCTTGCTGCCAGGATAGCAGCAGTTGCAGGCACAAGCGCCCCTCGTTTCCTTTGAGGCTATGCGGCACACTCAACAACAGGCTCTTACACTCGCAAATCCAGCGCGCATGCAAATAGTAAACGACCTCCGCAACAGAAAAAACTGTGAATCTTTGTTGTCCATGCACGTTCTGCACAAACTGAAAGCATTGCGCAAATTCCGGTTTCAACGCTTCAAACGCATCCAGTTTTTCTTGCACAATCTGTGGGATAGCAAGCACAACCGTCATATCGCTCTCCTTATAAAATAAATCAAGCGCCCATTCAGCTATACTATATCACGGTTGAGCAACAAGAATTGTGACGGCCAACCGCGTATCTTGTAACTTTTACCATGTTCACGGCGCTTTACCAATGAATTAAGAACGATCTGTACATGAGTTACAGGCGTCTACAGAAGAGGCATTGTCACATTTATACGCAGAGACTCAGAGAAGGAGAAGATGTATGTTGCGGTTTGGATGGAAAGCGGGATCAGAACAGTTTCCACCGGTCGAGTTGATGGAATATGCGATAGAGGCGGAAAATGCCGGTTTCGATCTGATTGATGTCAGCGATCACTTTCATCCCTGGAGTGAGCAGGGGCAGTCGTGTTTCACCTGGACATGGCTGGGAGCAGTTGCAGCACGGACACAGCGTATCATCCTCAGCACAGGCGTTACCTGTCCCATTTTGCGTTATCACCCCTCAATCATTGCGCAAGCTGCCGCGACCATGACGCATTTCGCGCCCAAACGCTTCTATCTCGGCCTCGGTACCGGTGAAGCTCTCAATGAATATGCTGCAACCGGACAATGGCCATCCTATGCCGAACGCCGTGCGATGTTGACCGAGGCCATTGATCTCATGCGCGCTCTATGGAGTGGCAAAGATGTTAGCTTTGAAGGCAACTATTATCAGACCCACAAGGCCAGACTGTATACCGCTCCCACCGAGTCAATCCCCCTGATTATCTCGTCGCTGGTGCCTCCTAGCGCACAATTTGCCGGTCAGTACGGCGATGGCCTGTGGAGCGTCGGGGGTAAGCAACCGGAGATCTATCAAGGGATCATCAAGAACTTTGAAGAAGGTGCCAGAACGGCTGGCAAAGACCCCTCACAGTTGCCGCGCTGGATCGAACTCACGGTCGGCTATACGAAAGATATCGATGCCGCCATTCAAGAACATCACAAATACTGGGCCGCAACACATATCCCCGCACTCTTCAACCAGAAGATCTATTCGCCCAGGATGGCGGAAGAGAACGGCGAGGTGGTGGGGCCTGACACCATCAAAAAAGCCGGGTGCTTCTCTTCCAATCCCGAAGATCACATTAAATTCGCGCTGCAATATATCAACCTGGGCTTCGATCACCTGATCTTCCACTACGCCGGTCCCGATATGCGCAGCTTCATCAAGAATTTCGCCAGCGATGTGCTACCGCAACTACGCGCACAGAGCAAACGCATACCTGCAATGGCTCAAGGCAACCAGGATATCTCAGAAAACAAAACTGCTCTTCTCGATATATAATGCATTCTTTTACCTACATCACAATCAGAAGGATGCATATTTTTCGTAGCTAGATCAGGGCACAATAATGGATTTTAACAAAATAGGTTGGTAATAGATCGGTGTAGGAACAGCTTTAGCGAATCCGTCCATACCTGTCGCTCCGCCTGGGAAGCGCACGCGCGGACGGGCTGAAGTCGTTCTTACACCAGATGTCTTGTTTACATTATTATAGTTTATTATTTTTGACTAAATAATAAACTATCTTCATATCGGCTATTTCCTCGTAGATGCCCTCAATACTTGCGCCTAATAGTTTGATATGTTATGATACTCATCACGTGAGTAATATTTTACTATCATTCCATTATTAAAATATGGATAAGTAGAGAGAACTGTGAAGATTGAGGGATGATGGGATACGAACTCAGCTTCGGTCAACGTCTGCGCCTTGAACGCCTGCAACGAAACTTAACACAGAAGGAACTGGCCGAGCAACTCAAAGTTTCGCAGCTCACTGTGACGCGCTGGGAAAAGGATCAGTTTCTCCCTCAGCCTGCACAGAAACGTAGTATCTATGCATTCTTCAAAAAATCCCCGGAAGAATTTGGTAAAGCGACGCTGCTCTGGAATGTCCCGTTCACGCGCAACCCCCATTTTCGCGGACGCGATGATATCCTGATTACGTTGCACAAATCGCTGGCACATGGTGGTAATATTGCCCTGACCCAACATGCACTTAGCGGACTAGGAGGAATTGGCAAGACACAGACCGCTGTCGAATATGCCTTTCGCTACAGGCATGAATACAGCGCCGTCTTATGGGTGCGTGCTGATTCGCCCGAACTGCTTAACACCGATTTCTCCGCACTTGCTACAGTCCTGCAACTGGATGAAAAAACCACACGTCATCAATCACAAGCAACTCAGGCTGTCAAAGAGTGGCTATACGCGCACACCGGCTGGTTGCTTATCTTCGATAATGTCGAAGATGTACATATCTTGCACAATTTTCTACCCACATGGCATGGTGGCTCAGTATTAATTACCACACGCGCACAGGTGCGCGGACGCTATATTAAAAAGCTTGAAATTGAAAAGTTCACACAAGAGGAGAGCCTGCTCTTTCTACTGCAACGCTCCAAAATCAGCCCGGATGAACACGCCATCGCTACACTAGCAGAGGAAGAACTACAATCTGCTACACAACTTTGTGAACAACTCGACGGCCTTCCCCTGGCGCTTGACCAAGCTGCCGCGTATATTGAAGAAAATCAGTGCCGCATCACCGCCTATCTACAACTCTTCCTGAATTATCGCGCGAAGATACTGGCCTGGCGGAGCAGTGACCGCGACTATCCTTATTCGGTCGCTACCACATGGACGATCTCGTTCCAGAAGATCGAGCAAGCACATGCCGCCTCTGCCGACTTGCTGCAACTGTGCGCCTTTCTGCATCCAGACGCCATTCCAGAAGAACTCTTCAGCGAAGGGGCTGCACAACTGGGACCACGTTTACAGGGTGTCGCTCATCCACTTATCCTGGATAGCGTCATTAACCCGCTCTTTACCTTCTCGCTCATCCGCCGCGACAGAACTTTGAAAATACTGACCATCCATCGTCTTGTGCAAGCAGTCTTGCAAGATAAGATGAGCAACGAAACATACCGCACATGGGCTGAACGCGCGGTAAGAGCAGTGAATAGCATCTTTCCTTCCGGTGATTTCGAGTTCTGGCCACGCTGCGAAATCTATCTGCCACATGCTCAGCAGTGCGCCACGCTCATCCAGCAGCAGAATATCTACCTGCCAGAAGCAGTCACCTTGCTTAACAAAGCGGGCAATTATCTGAATAAACGCGCACGCTATAAAGAGGCGCTACCAATTTTAAAGCAGGCTCTCAAGGTCAGCAAACAGGTCTTTGGTTCAGAGCATCTGACAACTGCCGATGTTCTCCACAACCTGGTCTTCGCTTATCGTGAACTAGGGGATTATGATAGTGCACGGCCTATCTATGAACGTGTCCTCACCATTCGCCAGCAGCAACTAGGCTCTTATCATCCCGATATAGCCAGTATTCTCGATGAATTGGGCTTCTTTTATCACGAGGATGGAAATCTGCATCGTGATAAGTTCCCTGATCATGCACAAGAGTCTTTCGCACAAGCCGAAGCCTATTACAAACAAGCACTGGCTATCCGGCAGCAGACACTCGGTCAGGAACATCCCGACACCTTAAAAAGCCTGGAAAATCTCACCGAAATCCTTTTAAGCAGGCAGCAATTTGCCGAGGTAGAGCAGGCTGCGCGAGAGCTATTCGCATTACGGAAACGCATACTTGGAGCAGAACATGCTGATACTATTACGGCATTTGAAAATATAGCTTTAGCTGATATAATGCAGAATAATTATGAAGAATCTGAGAAAATTATTATACAAGTTTTAGATTATCGTAAGCGTTTTTTGGGATTCGAGCATCGTTTAACCGCAACAACTTTACATAATCTAGCCTATATTTATCATAAACAAGAACGCTACGAGGATGCAGAAAACCACTGGCGGCAGGCGCTAATCATCCGCTATCATATTTTAGGCGCTAATCATCCTGACACACATAGAGTAGAAAACTTTCTCCGCAACGTGTACGAAAAGTTGGGGCGTCCCACCGCGCTTGACACGCTGCTAGCTGAATTAAAAGCACGAGAAGCGCAGGAGCAGGCAGAGGAAACCAACAATATAGGCTATTAGACTGCCTGCTTCAATAAGCAGTTGCCATTTGTAACTACTGATGAGTTACAAGAATCTATTCTTGCCCTTTGCTCATCCAAAGTTTCATGATTTGTCATTTCTACAGGGAAGAGAAGATATCCGCATCCAAATTGTGGGTTTATTAAGAATCGGTCGGATATTGGGGGAATGTCAAAAAACTTGTTGAAATAGATCAGCAAATTAGTGACTTTTTTTGGGAGATTCGGTCTAACATACTGCATGAGTGAGATGGGAGAAACCTCCAGTTAATCTCACCACGTACCTCAACCATATATTCAGGAGCTTTTCCTGATATTTCATCGGTACCTGATAGTACCAGTAGTGAAGAAAAAGGAGACCATCGATGAACTACGATTATCAACAGGACCCCAACCAGCAAGGCCAGCAGTATGACCAGTACGGCAACCCCGTTCAAAGCGGTCAGGGCCAGCAAGACCAGTGGGGCCAACAGCAGCAGAACCAGGGCCAGCAAGACCAGTGGGGCCAACAGCAGCAGAACCAGGGCCAGCAGTATGACCAGTACGGCAACCCAGGTCAGGGCCAGCAAGACCAGTGGGGCCAACAGCAGCAGCAGAACCAGGGACAGCAGTATGACCAGTATCAGCAGGATCAGGGGCAGCAGGGTTCTGGTCAGCAAGGAGGATTTGCTCAACAGCAGAATCAGGGACAGCAGTCCGATCAGTACGGCAATCCTGCTCAAGGCCAACAAGGTCAACAGAGTCAGGGGCAGGGACA
>DAOTVZ010000070.1:0-8127 GCA_034436045.1 Ktedonobacteraceae bacterium
TTCAACCGTTTGAGATGCTGGTGTTTGCTTCACCGGAACTCTCTTTGCCTTCACGTGATCTGGTATTGCGACTCTCAATACCAGACTATAGTAACAGAGATGCATGGGGATAGCAATTTGTGACAAGAATGGGAGGGAATTGCACGCTTCTGGAAAAACTTCTCCGACAAATCTGTGCGGTGAGCGCAAACTCGTCGGAGAAGCCAGCACGAGGGCTATTGCAGATGCTCTTCGATATAATCCTGGGCTTCCTGCACAGTTGTAATCTTCTCTGCATCCTCGTCAGAGATTTGCAGTTTAAATTCTTCTTCCAGCGACATGATTAGCTCTACCAGGTCGAGAGAGTCGGCGTTGAGGTCTTCGACGAAGGAAGCGCTGGGAACGACTTCGCTCTCATCGACACCGAGCTGATCGACAATGATCTTTTTAAGTCGCTCAAAAATGTCCTGATTAGCCATTAGGATTTCACCTCACTTTCCGCTTGAGAGATAGATTGCTGCTGCGCCCGATTAAATATGGTACCCAGAACGCCATTGACGAAACGGCTGGAGGTATCGCTGCCAAACATCTTTGCCAGTTCCACGGCCTCGTTGATGGCGGCCTTGGCCGGTACCGTATTATTGAACAGAATCTCGTAAATTGCAAGCCTCAGAATGTTTTTATCGATGCGCGCCATCTGTTGCAGCGGCCATTCACGGGCCGCGCTTTGGATGTGAGCGTCGATCTGTGTGAGATGCTCGCAAGTGCCGAGAACCAGCTCCTGAGCATATTCCACCACTTTTGGTTGCAGATGGCGTTCTTCGGCATGGCGCTGCAAGACCTCTAGGGGGGCATGGCGAGCGGTATCATATTCATAGAGTGTTTGCAGTGCGACCATTCGCGCCTGTCTGCGTATCCCTGGCATGGTATCCTCGAATAGTGTTTCTTTATCCTGTTCTTCTACATCGTGTACCAACGATCAGGGTCGGTTGCAACCCTTCTAGCTGTTACACGCTTTTTGCCCACGCGCGGATGCCACAGAACAGCGCGTGAGCGTGTAACTTACGCATATTATGCAACATCCTGAATATAGACGTTGACTTCATTGACCTGCATGCCGACGATCTCTTCAATCGCTGCCGCCACTTCTTCCTGCACGGCACTCCCAACGGCGACGATATCTGAACCGGCGGTGACGATAAGGTAAAGGTCTGCTGAGACAGTATTATCTTTGATAGTAAGGGCTACCCCCTGGCGCGGAAGTTCGCGTCCCAGTAGGCGCGACCACGAAGCATTGCCTTGTGCCACACGTGCGACACCGGGAACCTGCAAGGCAGTGCTAATCACTATCGTTGCCAATACCTGACGGGCGACGCGCACTACGCCCGGCACTTCTACGGCCATGTATACCCTCCTGTCACAGAAACGCTTCAACGCCATCTTTTTTCGCCGGTCAGAGGATGGCTTACCATGAAACCCACCAGGGGTCTCACTACATGTTACATGTACGGCTTGCGATCATCCTGCGCTCTTACCTTCATTATACGTTACGGATTAACCCCATTTCACCGATTAGCCCTTTCGCCTTCTCGATTTCGGCCAGACTACCGATATTCAATGTGGTGACTCCCTTCACGATGCGTTTGACCATACCGGTCAGCGCCTGCCCCGGCCCGATCTCGATAAAGACCGTCACGCCTGCCTGTGCCAGGTATTCAATCGTGCGCGTCCACTGGACGGAAGCGGCGACTTGTTGGGCCAGTTCGCTGCGCAGTGCCTGCGCGGTAGTGAGGGGTGTGGCGTGAATATTGCTGATAATCGGAAAGGTGGCATCGGTGAGAGGAGCATTGGCGATAGCCTGGGGCATAGCGGCGGCTGCCGGTTCCATTACTGGTGAGTGGAAGGCGGCGCTGACAGCGAGTGGGATCACCCGTTTCGCGCCGCGCGCCTTCGCCAGTTCGCCCGCGCGACTGAGCGCGCGTTGCTCGCCGGAGATAACGATCTGCCCCGGTGCATTGTAGTTGGCAATGGCCACTTTGCCCAGCCCTGGATGGCTCGACTTGTTGATCTCCTCGGCAGCGCTCAACTCGGCCAGCGTTTGCTGCGTGGCTTCGATGCAAACGGCCTGGAGAGTTTCTGCATCCATGCCGATGATGGCGGCCATTCCACCAGGACAGACAATGCCCTCCTGATGCATCAGGCGACCACGCTCACGCACCAGGCGGGCCGCGTCGGGGAGATCAATGGCCCCGGCGACCACCAGCGCGGCATATTCGCCTACGCTATGACCTGCGGTATAGGTGGGGGTAAGCGGTGATGTCCAGGTGGCTTGTGCGGGCGTAGGCGCAAGCGCCTCTTGCAAAGCAGCGAGATAGGCCAGACTGACCGTCACGATGGCGGGCTGAGCATTGATTGTTTCGCGTAATGTATCTTCCGGGCCTTGAAAACAGAGCGTGCTTAAAGAAAAGCCCAGTGCATCATCAACCGTCTCAAAAACACGGCGGGCAGCCGCAGATGAGGCGAAAACGTCGGCACCCATGCCGACTGCCTGACTCCCCTGACCCGGAAAGAGAAAGGCGACCTGTGTTGTCATCCAGTTGCCGCGTGCATCTGATGCCTGTATGTCAGGAAGGAAAGCACGCGCCCCTTTCTTTGAGTTGCCCCTGGTGGGGGGAGCGTTTTTACCTGAGAACGCTCAAAACTCATTGCTGGAGACAGCGAATGCTATTCCCCTCAAGGCTTATTTCTGTGTTCTGGGGATGAAGACCTGGCGACCGCGATACATGCCACAGTGCGGGCAAGCATGATGCGAAAGCCGGGGCTTTTTGCAGTTTGGGCATGTGACCAGTTGTGGCAGGTCAAGGTGATGGTGCGCGCGTCGCTCACCCTGACGGGCGCGCGAGACACGCTGTTTTGGCAATGCTCCCATTGAGATCAACTCCTCCATATATGCCAGGGGACGCGCTTAAGGCGTCTCCCTATGTATATGAGCTATTCTGCAACAATGTGTGTAGGATGCTCAGACGCTCATCTTCTTCTTCCGGCTGGCAGTCGCAAGGCCCCTCATTCAGATCGTGACCACATTGCGGACAGAGACCGGCACAATCCTCTTTACAAAGTGTAACCATTGGTATCTCGACCAGCACATTCTGACGCATTGCCTCTGTGAGATCAAGCTGGTGATGAGCGTCAATGTAGAATACATCGTCCTCTTCACTCTTCGGTAGAGGCAAGCCGGTGATGACATCGATGGTCGGGTAGAACCGTTCCTCGAAGGTGACATGCATCGGCTGGTCGAATTCGGTCAGGCAACGAGTGCAGGTCTGCTTGAGTGCCAGGTCTATCCAACCATCGACCAGAATACACTGGTTGGTGCGCCTCATGCGTACATGACCGGTGAGCGGGCCAACGATTTCAAGGTCATCATCAAGCTGTACCTGCTCTTCATCTATCTCTTCTGACAGCGAAGTCCCGACCGGAGCCTTCATTAATTGCGCCACGTTAAAAATCATATACTGTTCCTTTCACAGAGCGACGTTCAAATCTCGTGGATGAAATACCAGATGAGCGCGTATGAAGCGTCCTCTCTGCATTGCTGGCGCTTGCTCATTATAGACAAGCTACGGTGACGTGTCAAGTGGGAAGCGGCGTTGAAATACAGGGCGAAGGGGGCAAGGCCCCGCGAGACAGGTCATGCCCCGGTAGTGTCGGTAGCCAGAGAGGAGCGACGCGGTGAAGGTTTACCCGGAGCGGGGTTGCTTGCTGCCTGCCCTCTCTCATGGGCCTCATCGGCGGTAGCCTCCGCATCATCCTCGTAGTATGCTTCATACTCCTCTTCGACTTCGACAACCTCGTCATCTTCAAATTGTTGCGATTGATATGCCTGATTTTGCAGGCTCTCCAGGCCCTTTTCGATGCTCAGGATGGTGCGGCTTACCTCCGCCTCTATGCTGCTGAGATGCTCCTTCAGGTTGCGCAGCGTCTCGGCTACGTAGTTATCGGCCTCAGCTTCCAGGCTCTCGGTCTTCTCTTCGGCCTGGTGGATCATCTGGCGGGCACGTGCGCTGGCCTGGCGCAGCATCTCCTGCGAGCGTTCCTCGGCGGCGCGCGCCAGGCCCTCGCGGCTCACAGCGCGCTCGGCCTCTTCGCGGGCGTGTGCCAGGATGGCCGAGGCTTCTGTTTGCGCCTGCGCCAGCAGGCGCTCCTTTTCCTGCACAATGCGGCGTGCCTGCTTGACCTCTTCAGGGATGGAGATGCGCATCTGTTCAAGAAGCGCCAGCATCTCGCTCTCCTTAATAAGAAGCTGATTGGTAAACGGCATCTTTGAACTGCTGGAAACGAGGTTTTCCAGGCGGTCTATGAGGTAGAGTATGTCCATCGGGTACTCCTCCCCCTTTCAGCATGCACCTCATAACCCGTGCTTACGCTGCAACGCTTTCATTACGTTTGGTGGCAACATATCGGAGACATCCGCACCTAACAGGGCCACCTCTTTGATGCGCGAGGAACTGATGAAAAGCTGCTCTGTGCTGGTGAGCAGACAGATCGTTTCGATCTCCGGGGCCAGCTTGCGATTCATCAACCCCTGCTGAAATTCAGCCTCAAAATCGTTGGGTGAGCGTAATCCTCTAACTATGGCCTGACCGCCTACAGCACGTACAAAATCAACCGTCAGCCCGGTGTATTGCTCGACGCGGATATTATGTAACTGCTCCGTCTCGATAACCTCTTGCCAGAGCGCCACCCGCTCTTCAACTGAGAAGAGCAGATTTTTGGCAGGCAAAGCGTAGACGGCGATAATCAACGTATCAAACAGGCGAGCAGACCGGCGCGCAATGTCCAGATGCCCATTGGTGAGTGGATCAAAACTCCCCGGATAGACGGCTAGACGGTGTCCATGTTCGTTGCTCACGCTCAACCCCCTTCACTATACTTTGAAGCTCTTATGCCAGGAATTGCTACGACTCTGTAGCGCTGGAAACTACCACTTTTCCCATTAAACCATATCAGTATCTATTAGGCAAGCATACATTCGCCCGGAGTCTTCATCCTTTAGGGGGATGCTGGTGGTCGGTGGCGTCATGAATGACGCCCCTCCACCCATTTCCCCCGCAAGGATAGAGAGCCTTCGCCCGGTTGATGAACATGAACATTAGTCTTGATCCACTTCGGCATCCAGAGGCACGGTTTCGTCACCAATTTGCACGACCATCGAGGGGATAGTGCGGCTCTGCACAATAATGCCATGTATCAACGACGAGGCGGCCTGGCCCAGCACGGGGCGCAGGCGCTCCAGGCGCTCGCGCTGGCTCTGCAACTCTTCCAATTGCCGCTTGACTGTTCTGGCGTTAGAGATGCCTTCGGTCATCACCGGCACGAACTGTTGCCAGATGTCGCGCGCGTCCAGCACCTGCCCTACGGCGGATTGCACCTGCTGCACCAGGTCGATGGTCTGGTTCAGCACCATCAGGATATCGCCCTCGGCCAGATCGATGCGCCGCAGCAGGCCGCCGAGCGACATGCCACGTGCCCACGCCAGGGCCACGCCATGAAATTCCGGCACGAAGCCAGGAGTCATACTGATCTCGGCGCGTTCCTCAATACCATGCACATGCTCTACAATACGCCACAACTCACGCCGCACCTGCGTCAATTTAGCGTGTAACACATTGCGATTGCTCAAACGCTTATCACTATTGAAGGCGAACCAGCTACAGACCTCTGCCAGTTCATGCGGTGAGAGTTCGTCCAGCGCCCCGCTCATCATCAGCTCGACGATGATAATACCGGAGGGATGGAAGATGCTGCGCAAGAGCCGCCCCTTGAGCGTCAACTGGTCATTCTGGCCGATATAGCCGAGGGCACGCAAGGCAAAGATCGTGCCGTCTAGTTCCGCCGCGCCTGCGCGGCTCAAGGGATACGCGCCAATCTCTGCACGCCGCTTCTCCAACGCCTTCCGGGCGCTATCTGAGCCAGCACCTTTCTTTTTGCCAGCTTTCTTCGCCTTTTTATAGCGCTTCTCCAGACGCTGCAACTCACTGAGTTCCCACGTCAGGTAGCGCTGGAATTCACGGAAGCTGGAGGCACAGATGCGGCGTAAATTCTGCATGTCGCCCGGACGCCACAGGTTCAACACCGAGTTATAGCGCACGACGAACGAGCTGCTCACAGGGAGCATCTCGCCGGTAATGCGCTCAAAGGATGCCTCAAACGGCTCCCAGGGCGAATAGGGGATGATGGCTGCGCCGCGCACATCCATGCCACGTCGGCCCGCACGCCCGGTCAACTGGCGATATTCGTTCGGCGTCAGCAAACGCATCTCCTGACCATCAAACTTGCTCAGGCTGCCGACAACCACGCTGCGTGCGGGCATGTTGACGCCCGTTGCCAGCGTATCGGTGGCGAAGACGGCACGCAGATGACCTCTGGCAAAGAGCGTCTCGACCAGTACCTTGAGGCCAGGGAGCAGGCCGGCATGGTGAAACGCGATACCACGTGGCAACAGATCGGTGAGCGCATGAACCTGTTGCAAGTTGCGATCCTCTTTAGGCAGATTCTCCAGCCAGACGCCCACCTCTTCACGAATCAGTGCCTCTTCCGCCGGTGAGGTAAAGCGATGCAAGGCCGCGCTCATCGCCGCCTCTTCGACTACACGCCGTCCCGGCAGGAAGTAGAGGCAAGGCAGCAGGTCGGCATTGCGTAACGCGGTTAATACTTCGCCGGGTTCGGGGGCACGACGTATGGGCGGACGTTTGGGTTTCTGCGCCTTCGTCTCGGCCTCTTCCTGCTGTACTGGCCTCTCCACTTCCGCGTTTTCCTGCTCAGGCAGCTTTACACGCGCAGAGCTATCGGGGCGTTCCTCTCGTTCAAGTTGCTCGGAACGCTCAAGGTCGCGTTCACGGCGGCGCTCCCGCTCGTTGCGTCTGCGCTGCCATGGTTCCTCGAATAGCTCCTCATCCTCATCTTCGTCGGTGTCATAGACGCGCCTCCGCCCCATCTGGGCCAGGCGTGCCTCGCCGCCGACACCCGGAAAACGTTCAACGCGCCTGCCCTCGGCATCCTGTACCAGGTGCAGTTTGTTGTCCAGAAAGTAGTAATGCTCAAGCGGCACGGCGCGCTCATCGTGGAAGACCAGTTCAATCGGACGATGGACGCGGCTGATCCAGCGTGCGAGGTCTGCGGCGTTGCTAACGGTGGCCGAGAGGCCGATCAGTTGTACGTGCGGCGGCGAGCAGATGATGGCCTCTTCCCAGACCGGGCCGCGCTCGGCATCACTCAGATAGTGCAGTTCATCGAAGACCACAAAACCAACGTCCCGCACCGACGAGAGTGACAACACCTCGTCATTTGGTAATCGTTCGCCGCCCTGCTCCAATAGCATGTTCCGATAGACCTCGGTGGTCATCACGACGATGGAGGCGCGACTATGCTCTACAATATCGCCTGTCACCAGGCCAACGGTGTCATAGCCATATTGATCGCGCAGATCACGATATTTTTGATTTGATAGGGCCTTAATAGGGGTGGTATAAATGACGCGCTGACCGCGCTGTTGGGCTAACCAGATGGCATACTCAGCGACCAGTGTCTTGCCGGTGCCGGTGGGGGCAGCGACCAGTACTGACTGTCCTGCATCCAGGTGGGCCATCGCCTCTAATTGAAAGGCGTCCAGAGGGAACGGATAACGCGCGGCAAAAATGCGAATATTCTCAGAGAGCGACTCTCTCACTGCTACTTGCTCTTCCATACATGCCTTTTCCGCGTCTGCACGACGCTTGCACTGCGACCTCTCCAGTGGCGCGGAAGCAAAGGGCATCCGCCAGGGAATGCCCCTACACTACAAAGAACACCCACCAGGGAATGCCCCTACACTTATTACTCTTCTTTCCTGTTACTAGCATATCACAAAGCCACATCATCCCCATTGTAACACTGATAGAGTTTCTGGACAAGCAATGAACAGAGAGGACTCTCTATCCTTTAGGGGGTGTTGGTTGACCAATGTAGGGGCGTCATTCATGACGCCCTGGTCGCCCGCCGATGCGCTCACAAAGCCTCATTCATGACGCCCTGTCGCCCGTCGATGCGCTCACAGGGCGTCATGAAAGAGGCCCTGGTCGCCCGTCGATGCGCTCACAGGGCGTCATG
>DAOTVZ010000071.1:0-49890 GCA_034436045.1 Ktedonobacteraceae bacterium
GCGGCGGATGAGAGAGCTAGAGGACGGTTTTGCTTTTGGTGAAAAGGCGTGCAATGAAAGCCTGCCTACCATGTGTTGTAAAAGCCTGCCTCATCACGCACGTGAAAGCCTGTCTCTCTCTTCTTACACCACCCGGTTGCCTCCTGAACGCACAAAAGGAGACACGCAACCATGACATCGAAACGATCAGGCAAATCCTCAGATCAGGTGACAGAGGCCCGCGCCGCTGCGCAACGTGCCAAACTTGAGGCCCAGGCCGAGGCCCGCGAGGCCAGCGAAAAACAGGCAGCGGCCCAGGCCGAAACATCATCCAGAAAGATGAAGAGCAAGAAAGATCAACAGCGGCTTCTCGCCAAACGGCGTGCCACGATAACGATTGAACGTACCCTGGCGGATTACCTTGCAGACCATGAAGGCGGCAATCACAGCCCGAAGACGCTGGAATGGCACCGCACTGCGCTAGGGCTGCTGAAAGATTTCCTACAGGAGGAGCGCGGCATCACACTGGTCGGAGAGATTGACGCGCCCGATCTCAACGCCTGGTTTGTGCATCTACGCAAGACGCCAGGGGGCCACGGCAAGCCGCGCAGCGAGCGCACCGTCCAGACCTATGCCCGCTCAGCCCGCGCCTTCTTCCACTGGTTAGTACGCCAGGAGATTATTGACCGCAATCCCTTTGACAGCGTGACCTTCCCAAAGGTAGGCAAGCCGCTCATCCGCACCATCGAGCCGGAAGAGTTTGAGCAACTGTTGCTGGCGTGTGCGCCGCCCCACGAGACTGGCCCTCCGGGCGAACGTGTGGCAGTCTGCAATCGAGCGATTCTCTGGTTACTCTATAATAGAGGTATCCGCGTTTCGGAACTCGTCAATTTGCACGTGGATGATCTGGAACGCAAAAAAGAAGTGATCATGATGCTGGGAAAGAGTTCCAAGTAGCGGCGTATTGCTCTGGAGCAAATTGGTCTGCGCAACCTCTGTTACTACCTGGACAAGCATCGCCCGGATAAAGAAGAACTGGCTGAGTGGGGCAGCGTCGGCGAAGATCATCTCTTCCTCTCCGAGACACGTCAACCACTTACCAAAGATGGGAACACTTTTTCGCTCTATCAGCCCTCTTAGTTTGAGATGGAATCTTGAGCGTTTTTCTGTGGGCGAATATTCGTGGCAGTCACGCTCATTCGATCTTTTTTCTTATCAAAACTTTCCACCAATGCAAATTTTATTTGCATATGCATCTCAGGTTGTCCTCGCACAAAGGCACTAAACTTAAAATGGTAGCGATTCCCTTGCTCGTCTTCAATAAATCCAAATTGTTGCTGCTCGTTCAGTTGTACTATTTTCCCTGTTTTTGTGGGTGTTGCTGTCTGAAGTGTTTCCTGCCAGATGATGCGGCATAACTTGAGAACCTTTCCCAGTGGAGGTGCCTTTGTACCTTTGTCATCCGGAAGTGGGGAAAGGACGTCGGCGTGTGCTTTTTTCAGAGCAAGAATTTTTTGCCTCGTTCGCTCTATATAGTTTTCTTTAGAGCCGAATGCGGTTTCGATTGCCCAGACAAGTAGAAGATGGTGATAGGTCGCCTGCCACTCCTCTTGACTCTGCAGAAGCTCGCACATCGCTTTCAGCAGTGTAATACGTCCCTTGACATCACCTGGAGCACTCACCGCGCGACAAAACCAGAGCCATGCTTCCTGCTGCTGCTTTAACTGCATATATACCTGTGCGATATCTCCCTGGATATACCACTGTTTAGGGAAGCGGGCATCTATATACTTCAGTTGATCGAGTCCACCTTGCACGTCGCCAGTTCTTATCTTTGCTAATGCTTCCCAGCGTTGAAAATGTAAGCTCTCATCTGGATATTTCTCGATCCCCATATGGGCGTATGCTCTGCACTCATCGTATTGCTGGAGTTCCAATGCTGCCCGCGTGACTGCGTACAACCATTGTTGGTAATCTGAAAGGCCCAACCGACCATTGATTTTCTCTCGTTTTGTAGAAATCGTCTCCGGTTGTAACTTATGCCCAAATTCTTGCACTATATCCCAACGCTTGTGTAATTTTGCTTCCTTGCAAATCACGAATGCAGTACGTATGCGGGGAAAAGCTTCAGTGGTTAGCGCAAAAATACGGCGTGCCGCCTCTACCTTAACGCTGAGATCCTTCGATGAAACCTGTACAGAAGTTTCTTCATTTTCATTATCTTCCACAAAACTATCATTCTGTCGTCTAGAATTCTTCAAGTATCCATCATAAATAGACCAGACATATTCACTGACAAAGTAGGTGTCGCTGAGAAAATCCTTGTACTGATCTGCAACCTTTCTGGCAAATTTGCTGGCCTCACGCGCCTCATTCACCCCTCTTTTCCGCATGTGATGAATGTATCTGTTTGCGTTATAGCTATCTGGACGCAGTTGAAAGAGTTGCTGGTACAATGTGGCAGCTTCCTGATGTAATTGGAGGGCTTTGCCAGGTTGAGCCTGCGCAAGTTGTTTGATCTCATCGTCAAGGAGCTTTGCTTCCTGCCTTAATTGATAATATTGCACAAAGTCAGACATTGTGTGAGGTACTCCTTTGCACCAGAAAAATCACTTCTATCAGGTCGGCTACACAGCGAAAGAAGCGCTACGCGATCCAGATGGGTACACGCGGGATCATCAAGTATGCGCTCTAAGGCTTCTTTTGCACGTCTACAAACAATGCGGCAATCAACATTATCCTGAGCAAATGGCTCAAGCTGCTTCAAACTGTCGCGGGCGTCAGCGAAATAGAGCCGTAGCAGATGTTCAGTTGCTGTATCCTCTGTAACCTTCTTTTGAGTTTTTGTGGGAAGAACAGTGCGCGAAGTGCTTACACCTACTATCGATGCAATTGCAGGCATCACCTCTTGTTTTAACCAATCTGTATTGGGAACTGGCGTCCATTTCTGACGGTTCGGCGACCAGCTGAGAGACAAAGTATGGTTTTGCCCCTCATGATGCCAGATAAGATTCACCGCATACTCACTGACAATACGTATCACAGGTTGAGCCAAACCGACTTCAGCACAACAGGCGCTTATCTGCTCGGCTTTTGTCTGTAAAAGCTCCTGATTACTCATACATTCCTCTGTAGCGTTAGTAGTTCTTGCACAAAACGACTGCGTTGCGTATAGTAAAGAGAAACTTCACGGAGCGCGCGGGTGAGCGCTACAAAGATTTTGATACGGCTCTTCCTAGCCTCTTCAGCTAATGTATCATCACTAGCAAACAGGTGGTTTCTATCCAGATGACCATCTGGCAAACGATCACTATCGAGAATATAGACGTAATCGCGCTCGAGGCCCTTTGCCATCGTGAATTCCGCCAGCACGACTTTCTTCTCGTGGGCAGAAATTTCTGATGCTTCACAACTGGGAATGTTGCTGGTCTGTAACATCTCTCTAAGCATCGCCAGCGTTTCTGGTAGCCCAATACACAGTACATGCTCCGGTTGCAAGTATTTGATGAGATCATCGCTGATATCGTCGCACACCTCTTCCAACATCTGTTCTCTAGTTGTACATTCTTTGAATACTGGCTTGATAGGTGATGTATTTTTAGGGGTTATGGTGCTCTCATAGCCATTTTCACGGAGTTCATAACTGAGCAAACTATCATTGCGCAAGAATGACCAGGCGAGACGTGCAATATGCTGCGGACTACGATACATGTGATACGTCGCTGGAATACGTACACGCTGTTCTATTAGCCCTAACTCACTCAGGTTATGGTTGCGAGGAAAGAGTTTCTGACCTACATCACCTACCATGAAGACATGCTCACGTTCCTTGAGAAGGCTCATGCCGATGTCAAGAAAGATACTGCTAAAATCTTGTACCTCATCAACCAGCAAATAATCATATCGGCGGAAGCGTTCAGGCTGTTTATCTAGAATATCTAAACATTTATCCGGTAACGTATACTCAAGATAATCTTCTGGTATAACAAGAGATCGTTGTGTCTGCACACGCCACTGTTCTGCTTCCAGTGCCCCCAATCCGCTTGTAACAATCTCTTCCATCAGCGTGCCAATGTCGAAGATAGCAATTTTATCGAGATACGTTTTTACTTGCTCCAATGCTTTACTCTGCAAGATGCGTTCCAGGTCTCTTGTCAGGGCAACGCTGTATGCCAGTACGAGAACGCGAAAATCGGCAACGCCTTCATGTTGGTCAACCAGGTGCATTGCGCGGGAAAGCAGCACATTGGTTTTGCCACTACCGGCCACATCTAACATATAGTTAGGAGTCATCGCATCGTTCCCAAGTGCCCACTGCTGTTGCTTCTGGTCTAGAATGAGCAAATGCTTATATGCCTGCTCATCCTTGCTGAGTACCCCGACACGTATCTTAGCAGGAATAAGCACATTGACAACCTTTTGCACCGTTTCCATGACATAAGGTGTATTGGGCGTTGAGCGGATATGATTGGTAAAGAGGTGCAGGGGCTGTGTACGGAACTGATCTAAGTCATCTCTGAAAAATGTTCGCTCAAGATCAATCGTAAATCGTTCCTGCGGATTTTTAGCTCGCCCGTTTTCAGAAAGGAGCCGGTTTTCGAACTCTACCCGTGAAATTTTCGGGAAAACGAGAAAACGATGTACTCTCACCCACGCGAGTGACTGTGTAGTCAAAAATTCACACATAGCGCGAAAATATTCGTCTACCTGCTCTTGTGGATTGCGAAGCATGATTTCATGTCCTTGCTCATTGATCTTACGAATATTATATTGGTCAACCCATTCGTACACGTTGCGCCGGATATTCCAATCCTTTACTTCCAGGATGATAATCCCGGTCTGCGGACCAACGACAACCAGGTCAATGCGATCTTCGTTGCCTCCCGCCTGACGCCGTTCCAGGCTTGGAAGTATACGTAGTTCTCGCAGAAGGAAATATTCATCCGGCAGGCCTAGCAGAAACTGCAATACTCGCTGCTCTGCCTCGGCACCAGCACCAGTATCGGGGAGATTTCGCTGTGGAATAATTCGCTCGTTTAACATTATTGCATCCTTTCTGCTGTCCACGCCTCATACTGCTGCAAAGCTAATTTGAGCTGGAAGTAAGCCTGACTACCTTTATTTACCTTGTTCTCGCTATTTAAATGATCCGCAATATAGGCTGGTTTACAGACCATTTTCACTGTGCGAACATTGCTGCTTGCCAGTTGCTCAAGTAAAACCGTTCTAATGCCATCATAGATGCTCGTGTTCTGATCAGCATGCTGCTGCGGAAAGGTATATTGTTTATCGTGAACTGGCGCTAGCCGATTCGTGGCGCTAATCTGGCATGTTCCTTTCCACTCGATGGAAAGCAGCAAATCGGGGCGAGCAAGGGCCGATTTCTGCGCTGGAAGATAGGGTTGCAGTAAACTCTGTTGCAGGTAGCTGCGCAAAAAGACCTGAGCATCCTTGAGTGAGAGAATACCTGCGAGATAACGCGAGTTCAAGCTCAGCAAACAGTGGTAACAACTGGAGGTCTGATTACTTGCGTGTGCTAACGTTGCTACTGGCTCTTGCGATTGTGTAGAAAAAGATGAGCAGATATGGTCTTTCTGTTGCTCCAGATAGCGCTGTAACATACCGTGCAGGTTTTCAAAGATGCCTGGAAACGGAACTGCACCGCTTTCATCCTGCCCATATATAAAGTAGTAGTCTTCCTCACCTTTGATATCGCCAGCTTCCGTATACAGAGCTACATCAGATAGAATGCGCAATTCACTATCGTCCAGATTGAAGTAGTGGGGAATAGCCCACAGCAATACAGCCAGAAAATTGGCTCTGGTATCTTGGCTTAAAATGTGACTGGAGAGATACACCAGGAGACCATCACGAACCAGCGACGTCCCAAAACGATACTGGTTCGATCCTTCCTGAAATGGTTGCAGGCTCTTTCCCTCTTTGTTACGTATTCCCTCATTGATGATATGTATCTTTCCTTGATGTACCAGATAGATGCGACAATAGCTAGGCCCTACGGCAGGTAAATCAACCAGAGCGCCTTTGCATAGTAGCATCCGTTTGAGTTTATATCGCTCATCTGGATCACGATGAGCATACAGATATTTTTCTTCCAGGAGATCGGCCTGCATGTATTGAGGAGAACGATAGGGATGATGTTCTGGATCGTATTCAATGGTATATGAATCGAAAGGTTGCCGCTCGGCGACCTTCACTGGCTTGCCCCCACAATAGACGATCCGTCCAGGGGCCAACTGACGCGCTGCCATCTCTGGCTCGCGAAACGTCAATACCTTTTCTTTCGCAGGGCTGGCTTGAGAGGCATCAATCAGTGGCACGCCATCTCTGCGAAAGCCATAGTCAGGGAATAGCCCCTCACGATAGGCTTGCTCGTGATGTGAGATTGTTCCTAACCAGTGATGGACATCTTGACGCAAGTACGTGGCTAGCGCTTCATAGACCTCTCCTATCTCTTGTCGTAAGTTCATCTCGTCGCGTGTAAAGAAATGTTGGAGACGGGCGGTAAACCTGTCATAGTCCTTGAGTAAAGGCAAATTCTCCTGGCCTGCCAGGAGATATGCATACGTATGAGGCACTAACAACTTGAGATTTGTCAGGGTAAATTGTGGAGGGGTGATAGTTCCTTCAATCATCTTAAGGGGATTTGCCATGTAATACTCGTCATGACTGTCACCCGATGAAGCGATAGTAACGATTGCGGCCGAACGCACCAGTCCTTTCCGGCCTGCCCGTCCGGCTCGCTGCGCATAGCTGGCAGGACTTGGAGGAAAACCAATCATCATGACCGAGGTAAGATCGCCAATATCTACCCCCATTTCCAGCGTAGGGGTACAGATCAGCACATGGATATCACCAGTACGAAACTTTTCTTCGGCCTCAGCCCGCTCAACATCGCTATTGTCAGCAGTGTGGCATTCGACAAGAGGAGGGTTTTCGGCATATGTGTGCTGACTTTCCCCCCCTTTCGAACAGTTTAAGACCAGCATTTCAGGGTTCACCTGGTAGTAGGTTTTCCCCTGACGAGTCTTTTTGCAGGTAATAATGCCTTTGGATTGCAAATCCGACAATATCTCCTGAATTCGCTCGCTACCAACTCTTTGAATGTATTCTTTGTACTTTTCGCCTTCCTTTCCTAAGGAAATAATGTTGTACCCCTGCTCCTGTACTCCTTCAATGCCTACCCCATACTCTGTTTCGACCCGATACTTTTCCAGGTAAAAATGTTGCAAATGATGTGTGACAGGAGTTGGGAATGCGGATCTATCTATTGCCCCTTGTTTCAGGAAAATCTGATGGATCAACTCCAGAGCTTCACCACAACAGGAATCGCTCCTTTCTGAATTGAGAACGACAGCCCACGACGCTTCATAGTCAGGCAACCGGGTAAGCATACGAGCAAACCAGAAAGGGACTTCACGTCCTACCTCTGCGCAGAGACCTTTATCAGGAAAGTCCTTACGTGTTAAAGAGAGATACGCCTCAGGAAGACTTATTTCTCCAAGTTTTGACCATTCTTCATACCCTTGCTCGGTAAGCACACGATCTGCAATCTCATCGCGTAATCGAAAACGGATTCCTGATGCACGCTCGCGGTTATCAATGAATCCTAATAATTTTGAGGCAATCTGAGTAGAAGGTTTACTAAGCAGAGCATCTACCACTCTATGCACATTGATCCAATACAGGCGTGGATGCTCCAGCAGTAGTTCTTCCTGCTGTTCTTCTGTGGCAATACCAACAATACGTACAACATTGGTATGATCGCGTGTAGGATGGAGCGCGTAATAGGCACGTTCGTACTCCCGGTTCCAGGTTTCTTCCAATGAGAAGAAAACCTCTGTACTCTCCTCCGGCACAGGGGTATCATCTATGCGTTGTACCAGCACAGGAAAGACATTTTTCCCCTCGCTGGCACTATAACTGGTAATAGGCCAGATAGCCGCGCCATCACTTTTAGCCAGGCAAAGTGTGAGATGTTGCTTACTGATGCTGAATAACAAGCCGTTACAGAGTCGGCAACGCGAACGCCTCCCGTCCGAATAGTGACCACAATGCAGGCAGCGCGAAAGCCGTCCACCCAGATTACTGAGCATCAGATGCATGCGGTAGTCGAGAATAGCATGGGGAATATGGCTGTTACCAACAGCATAATGATAGTTCAGATAATTGATGATGCTAAGGTAGGCATAGACAACAGACTCAGCATCTCTGGGTTCTCTTTGATACTGTTCATGGTAGAGTCTGCTAAATAGCTCGATAAAATCAATGATAGTACGCCTGGGTTGTTTCTCGCCTATCTCCTCTGTCTGCTTATCATGAGTTGCTTGAAGTTCTTCACGTAATGTATATACAAAGAGATCTTCTTGTATGAATTGATATATACGTTGCCATCTACTAACCGGTGATTGTGGAAGTGGTTGACCTACAAACTGCTCTACCAAACTGCAAATAGCCTTTTCATCCCCATGTGATACCAGTGACTCCCCTTCAATTTGATCTATCGCTGTTAATAATTGTGAAGACTGCCCCCCTTCTCCTATTTCTTTTTCTGCATAAACAGGCGTAATAAACGAAAAATTGGCAACAGTGCGCATACCAAAAATAGCTCTGGCAAAGTTCTCAATCTGTTCTCTATCTTGATTTCGGTAATACTCGCCTCCCTGCTGCAAGGTTGCGCTTGCGCCTATCTGGATCAACTGGTTCTGATCTTTGCAATGTGGTCGAAGCCGACGAAGCAAAAGACTCAAATTCGCACCTTTTGACCCTCGGTAGTAATGTATCTCATCAATAACCAGATAACGTAATGTGTGCGCGGATATTTGAAACAAAACATTGTACTTTGTAAGCAAGCGATCTAGCATAATATAGTTTGTGACCAGTATATCAGGAGGATCACTTTTCATTGCCTCACGATCCTCTTTAAGCGTCGAACCAATGAAACTACGCACGGTCAGACCGGCTCTTTTTAAGGCATCATCCTCTTCAATGCGGCGCAACTGATCGTTAGCCAGTGCGTTCATCGGATATAGGATAATGGCCTTGATGCCCTTGTTCCCCCGGTTTTTTAAGCAATGATCGAGAATAGGAATCAGGAACGCTTCCGTCTTGCCACTTCCTGTGCCGGTCGCAATAATCGTCGTTTTCCCCGCGAGAATACTCTCAATAGCCACCTCCTGGTGAACATACAGTTGGTGGCGCTGAAAGGCTGGAAACAGATTGCGAAGCTCTGTATGAAGATTGTGTGTCTTGCAAAAATCACTAAAAGTGCGTGAGGCAGTCTGATATTTTCTGTTGAGCGAAAAGTAGACATTGTCGAGCGCGTAAAGATCCGTGAGAATCTGTGTGCGTAGCTCTTCCGATGCGTTCGTCGATTGCAGCGTATGATGCACATTTTGCTTGTATTCTTTGAGCATTGCCAGTGACGCCGCCGCTAGATTGATATAAGGCGCAAGCATAGACGAAAACCTCCTTGTTCTTCTCTTCTGGCCTTGCTACGCAGTGAGCGTCCGGCCAATGGTTATTGCCTCACGCTCCAGGATGGTCCAATATCTGGGATTGAAGGTGGTCAATAAAGGGGATGATGTGTTAGCAGGGACAATGAAGAGCAACATGTGCATAGCTCGCGTCATGCCCACGAAGAGGATACGCTTGTTACGCCTCAGTGTCTCTTCCTGCTCTTCAGGTTGAACCAGCTCCGATGGATGGTCAAAGCGGCTTCCTTTGAAGCCTGCCAGCGCGACGAGAGGAAATTCCAGACCTTTTGCGGAATGTAGGGTCAGCACTTTTACTCCACGAAACGTCAAATCCAGTTGCTCTCTTGCCATAAATTGTGCCTGCACGCCTCGTTGTATCAACTCCTCCGCGAACTCTCTCCCCCGCTCTTTCGTGGGGCAGAGTACAGCACACGCGCTGAGTGGAAGATGGTTTCCACGCGCCGTCGTGGGCAAAAAGTTGGCGAGAACCTCGAATTCTTCCTGCTGACTCCTGGCTTTGTAGACGAGCGGCAAGGCCCCCTGATAGATATGCAGGCTCTCAACAGGTTCCGTCTCTAACGCCCCCTCCGCCAGATATGCCTGAGCCGTCATACTAATTTGTTGCGTTGAACGATAATTCGTGCGTAAATTGGTGGTTCGCCCGCCAGTGAACTTCAGAGCCTCATGGACAGCCGTCCATCTAAAACTGCCTGTATAAATTGATTGATTGGCGTCGGCGGTAATAAAAAAGCGGTTGGTGGCTTTACACATGGCAAAGAGCAGTCGTATGACGGCGGGATCAAGGTCTTGCGCCTCATCGACCGCGACCGCGTCATACATCTTCCTGCCTTGTAACGGTTGTTCTTGAAAGAGACGTTCCGCTTCGTGTCGTACCTGCTGCCAGCATTGACAGCGTGTGATTGCTAATTGTTCCAGAAAATATTCATAAATATACCAGATGGCTCTCCGCTGATCAGCATTTAAGCTACGTTGGCGACCACTACGCTTGGCCTCTGTCGTCATATATTCCTGTATGGTTGGAATATCACGCGCAATGATCACCTGGAGCAGTTCTTCCAGCAGATAGCTGTCGCTGATGGCAAGGTTGGCAAATGTATTGACCAGTGCTGGATCGGCTTTGGCCTGAAAGGCTGCTCTGGCGCGCTTGAGCGCCCCCATCAACGTCGTTTCTTCGGCAATCTTTAAGGAGCGATTGGTGACTTTATACGCTTTACCAACGATAGCAACTACTAGTTTATCAGCGGTTGTCACTTCTACGCAGTTGGCATCCTCTCCCAGCAACTGGGTTAACAATTGTCGGGATGACTCGACTAAGGCGTTCGTGTAGGTGGTATACAGGATGCGTGGCAGAGGCAGACTCTGCTGGCGCAATTTTTCGATTAGGGAACGAATACGATAGAGTGCCACCGTACTTTTTCCTGTCCCAGGTGCTCCCTTGACCTGTGTTGGCCCGTTGATGGTTTCCGACCACAGTGCCGCCTTTTCTTGCTCCGGGGAGAGTTTGAGCAGAAAAGCCAGCAACTCTCCCTCTTTGAGCCGCATCAGATCCTCCATTTTCGGCAGAATATAATCCGGTTGCTGGATGATTTGCGTGAGTGGACGTTCATACATCACTTCGTCTATAGTGAGCAGAACATCATCTGGCACGCCAGGGCAGTCGAGCAGGTCTTCCTCGGTCTGGAGAGGAATCAGTCGGGCATGATACTGTTCTGGCACATGCAGTAGCGTGAGCAGTTGCACTGTGATTGGTTCTGGCAATGGGCGTTTCTCTGCTGGTCGAGGAGCAAAAAGACGCTCCCAATCGGGTTGTGCCGCCTTTGGATAACCGGGGACAAACGGGTTCAGGCCACCTAGAAACTCCGCATCTTGCTCTTCATCATAAGTATCTTCACTACGGCGTACCAGCGCCAGCAGGCTAATATATGGCTTTTGAAAGGTGTAGAAAATGCGATAGTCACCACAACGGAGCCGGTGCAATTTCCCATCCAGGTACTTCAGTTGCTTCTTGACTTTGCCATCTGGCGACGGGTCCTGGCTCAAGAGTGTGAGCTTTTCCAGTACCTGGTGTGTTTCCTTCGGTGATAGAGCGAGCCATGCCGTCTGGAACGACGGTTTCATGGTGGTGAGCCATTGTGTCCCCATGTGTTCGTATACCCTTCTTCTTGCATATCTCTATACACTTCTATACACTTCACACGCACCGCTCATTCCTCGTCTACCCATCTTACCAGAATGGTTGTGGTAAGTCAATCAGGTATGTTATCTTACCCACTTTTATGAAAGAATTTTCATCCACGTTTTAGCAATATCTTATGTGGTATAAATATGATACTAAATGCTAACTTCCCTTCTCTGGTTACCCATCTTTATCAAGGGCTATTCGATCACTAGTGGGATTCTTTTCTAAAGATGGGACATGAAATTGTTCAGACTTGACGTTTCTGATAGACTCAAAGCATGACATCAAACGAACCAGCTTAGAAGAACAACTGAGAGATGCCCTGGAGCGAATATGCCTGCTCGAAGAGCAGTTGGCGACGGCTCAGCGACACATTGAGGAACGGGAACAGCAGAAGATGCCCTCGCCAGCTTTCGTGAAAGCGAATGTGAAGTGGCAAGTTTCCAGGGGAACGTGGTCCCGAAAGAGAAGGGTGGCTCAGCACAATCATGGGCGACGATGGGAACCGCCCACCCGCTTTGTCGAGCACCAGATCACAGCTTGCCTGGTGTGCGCGGTCGGCTTGGCAGAGTCAGTGTGACTCGATAGCGATAGGCGATCGAGATTGTCCCCCCCACCTGTAGAGGTGACAGGGCATGTGGTCTATCATGACTGGTGTACTCATTGTCAGCAGTGGCGCGAGGCCACTCTTGATGTCAGTGCAGAGGTGGTAGGGCAAGGACGCATAGGGGTGAAAGTGGCGACTTTGATCGCCTATCTACGAACCGTGATGCGTTTGCCCCTCCGGGCAAAAGACATTAAACTGAACTTGAAGAAGAAAATCGCCGCCCAAACGCGAACGGGAAAGAGTACAGCAGGAGCGTGATATCCTACGTGCGCAATGCCTCAATCATCGAAAGCTCGAACAAACCGGACGGGTTATCCATCATTTGTCACGTTCGGAAAATCTTCTCGTACACATCCTCCCCATAGCTGGTTTGCAGCGGCTCACCTTCTATCAGCTTAAACGTTCGTCTGCCGTCGCTTTGTCTCTCAGCGCGCAGGAACAGGGTGTTTTTCATCTGTTTCGTGTAGAAGTCATGGGCAAATTCGTACAGATGGGTGACAAAGAATACCTTGACACGCTTTTCCACAAGTGCACTGATGATCTGTCTGGCGATCTCCGAGCCTTCCCTTTCGTTGGTTGCGGCAAAAGATTCATTCAGTAGAAGCATGGAATCCGGCTTGATGTGATCGACAATCTCGCTCATTCTGCTCAGCTCCTCGTCTAATTTGCCGCTTTTCATGGTCATGTCCTCTTTCCGCTTGTAGTGAGTGAAGAGGCCCTTGCAGACGTTGGCACAGAAAGAGGTAGCCGGTACAAACATGCCAGCCTGCATCATCAGTTGAGCCTGACCGATGCTGCGCAGAAACGTCGATTTACCGCCCTGATTCGCCCCGGTGATAATCATGAGGTCTTTGTTCTCAGCATGAAGCTCGTTGCCCACCACACTCCGCTTCATCGTCAAAGCCAGACAGATATCGTATAAGCCGCTCGCGGTGTGGTTGCGCTCACCAGCCTCCAGGGGCGAAGGCAAAGACAGGGATTCTCCCCACTGAACAAGCTGCTCATGCAAATTCAGGCAGCCAATGTAAAAAGCCAGTTCGAGCCGTAGCATGGAAAAGAAGTTGAGGATATGATCGGCGGACTGGGCCAATGCGTTTGCTACCAGATTAATGCCCCTGTCTTGCAGTTCTGACAAAGCCCTGGCTCCGCTTTCATCGCGCTCGCTGATAAAAAAGGTATACGAGGGTGGCTTCTCGGCAAAAATGCGCTCGATCCAGCTCTGTTGATTATCTTGTGGCTTCCTTAGCACATAATTGATGCCTTTATTGCCTACCCCCAATTCTGCGCTCATCAAAACCCCGTTGCGAAATTTCAACTCCTTGAGATGAGATTGGATGATGGCAAAATACTCATCATCGAGTTCTTTACGCAGCATGGCAAAAAGTGTTGTAAAGCCTTCTGACGTGAAGGTTGCGGCCCGCTCCTGCTCATCGGCGATACTTCTGAGCCTTTTCAGCACACCTACAAACATTTGTAACACTTCTACCGAACGGTGCAGAATGGCATCGGGATAATCTCTGAAAAAGCCCCAGTAATGATGCTTCTCACTTTCAATCGCTTCGATGGCCAGCGCGTAGATGCTTCTGACCACTGGAGCATTGTTCAGGCAATCCTGTAACACATGCTGGCGATAGTGAATGGTCGCCAGGTCATCTACACTGGCTAAAACAGCCCTCTGGGCAACCGCCAGTAAAAACTTGTCGCCGAGCGCCATGGCGTTGAAAAGCGTATTCAGGTCCAAATCCTGGATCAGTGCCTGCGCGTTTGAAGGTAGCGGCTGTTGTGGATCAAAATTACGATCTCGATACATCAGAAAAGCTTTCATGACGATATGCGCTCCTTTACAGCGTGGTACGTCAGCCGATATTTTTCAGCAATGGCTATCGCATACGCCAGCCCATCAGCAGGTTTTCTGATCACTTTGAAGGTTCGTTGGGCCGGATTTTCGGGCACGATGGTGCTGGCCATACTGACGGTTTGCTCACCCAGCGATGCCAGTTCATCAATGAATGTTACCCACACGGAGAGGGCATCTAATGCGAGGACGTGTTCCATGATCTTTTTGCTCAGGAATAAAGCATCACTCACCGTCGTCGAGGTTAAAATCTCGTTCATGATGATGATACTGGCGGGTGTAGCTTGCCGAAGAATATCGTATATTCTCACCAGATCATCCTCCAGTTTGCTCCGACGATCTTTAATATTCTCTTCCTGCTCAAAATGAGTAAAGATGCTGTCGAACAAAAAGAGCCGCGCTTCTTTGCCCGGCACGGGACACCCGATACTTGCCAGATAATGCACCTGCCCGAACATGCGCGCGAAGGTCGTTTTCCCTCCCTGGTTCGGGCCGGTGACAACAATGACGCGCTCTTTCCCTTTGAGATAAAAATCGTTACAGACAAGAGGAGATTGCTCATGTGTAAGCTTGTGAGCCAGCGCCAGGTCAAAGCTGGCATAAGCATACACTTCCTTCGATGGGTTGGAGAAGGTTGGATAGCAAAACGGTAAACCTTGTTTTTTGAAACGTGCCATATGCTCCAGGTAGGCGACATAAAATTGGATTTCCCGGTCAAATCTGGCTATCGTTTCATCCAGGTAAGCGCTGTTTTTTGCGCAATAGTCGTCAAGATGGAGAAATATTTCAGGGTATAGCTTAGCGACCATGTCCAGAATCTGCGCCTCAACATGGTTCATATCCGGCCAATCGTGAAACTTGACGCGGTAATCTTTAACGGCCCCCTGCTTAAATTTCTCAAAAGTTGCCGCAATCTCCGCACTGTAATCGATCTCCCCATCATACTTGCTGACTCTGACACTGTTTCCTTTGATGCGCAGGCAGTATTTGACGGTCGATAAATCGGCCTTCAACCCGCTCGTTTCTGCGAGCAACGCGCTAAAACGCTCTGAATGGAGATAGTCTGTCACGTAGGTGCGGAATGCCAGCAAGCCGCGTGATTGCAGCGCCACGCCGCTGATATCGTGGACAAGCCCTTTAACTGCGTGGCAGTAGATATCTACCGCGTCCAAAAACCAGCGTTCCTTCTGATATCTGTAATGAAGTTTCTCAACATGCCCAAGCGATTCACGCATTGCACGCATTGCCTGGGCAAATGATTGGATATGAGCAAACAGCGTGGGATTTTCCAGGTCGCGCATGATCTCCTGGCGATACATGACTTCATCAACAGTCTTCAATGGAGTATAGAAAAACGGCTTTAAGCGATACTCTTGCTTATCTGCTGTGATGGTATCGACGATCTGATCAAGGTTTAAGTCAACGAAACACGCGGGTGTTTCCAGCTCGTCTGATTGGATGCTGTTGTCCATATTGGCAAAAAGGATGCTCTGGAACACCATAGCCATGCCCCTTCCCACCTCATAGAGTTTCATATGAAAAGACGGAACCGTTCTTCTACAAGGTGGGGAATAGAAGACGGCTCCAGAAAGCGATCTACGTTTCAGCGCACAAAAAAAGACCTCTACCACCTGGCTGAGCAACCATGCTGCTCATCACAGGGTAGAAGCCATTAGCCTTACAGCGTTATGCGAGCCTCATCGCGTGATCGTTTCTTCTGTCATAGATAGTATAAATTGCAGAGCGTCTGTCGTCAAGGGCAACACAGAAAGCCAGAAAGTGAGGAGAACGCCTGGGGTAGGTTCCTGCTATAATAAAGTGCCTGTTTTACCTGTTTCTATTGGAGAGAGGTATATCCTCTGTGGTCGCCCTGCTCTCCTTGCCCTCGCCCTACGCGCATACTTTGTGGTATATTTTCTAGTGAACAGACTATCTTTCCGGCGATGAAGCTCGCCGAAAAAATCCCATCCTGGGTGATGGCTTCTACAACATGCACCAGTCGTGTTGTAGAAGCTTTTTTTCTGCATATTTGCCCGAAGGATGATTTGAAAGGAAAAAGTAATTGTTATGAGCAGAAGCACAAGAAGGGCATACAGTATCGCTCTACGTTTCGTACTCCTCATAGGCGTGATGAGTTTTTTTGCTGACTTCACGTATGAGGGGGCGCGTAGCATTATTGGTCCCTATCTGGGGGTGTTAGGTGCCGGGGCATTGATTATCAGTGCCGTCACTGGCTTTGGTGAGCTGCTAGGCTATGGCTTACGGCTGGTGTCGGGGAGACTGAGTGACCGGTTTCAACGCTTCTGGCCGGTAGCGATCTTCGGCTATATCGTCCAGATGGCCTCTGTCCCGCTGCTCGCCCTGGCTGGAAGTTGGCAAGTCGCGGCGGTGCTGATCTTGCTGGAACGGATTGGCAAAGCGACGCGCAACCCACCGCGCGATGTAATGCTTTCTCATGCAGCAAAGGAGATGGGCTACGGATGGGGGTTTGGGATTCACGAAGCATTAGATCAGTTCGGCGCACTCTTCGGACCGCTTATTGTGGCGGTGGTGCTGGCCTGGCATGGTCAGTACCAATTCGCCTTTGCTGTGCTGTTGATTCCTGCGCTCATCACACTCAGCATTCTGGCCGCCGCCCGCTTGATCTATCCACAACCAGAAAAATTGGAGAGCAATCCACCTGCGATTCACACCAAAGCACTGCCACGTGTCTTCTGGATTTATCTGGTCGGAACTGCCCTGGTGGGAGCTGGTTTTGCCGACTTTCCGCTCATCGCGTATCACTTTGCACGTCTCTCGCTTGTCCCTGCAAGCCTTGTACCGGTTTTTTACGCCATCGCCATGGGGATCAGCGGCTCCGGCTCTTTGCTCTTCGGACGCCTCTTTGACCGTGCGGGACTCGTTGTTTTGATTCCCCTGACCCTTCTCTCAGCGCTCTTCGCCCCGCTCGTCTTCCTGGGCAACTTCTGGGTGGCGTTGATCGGCGTTGCGCTCTGGGGATTGGGTATAGGGGTTCACGAGTCCATTGTGCCAGCAGCGGTCGCGCCAATGATTGCACCTCAGCACCGTGCCTCGGCCTATGGCCTGTTCACCGCCGTATACGGCATCTTCTGGTTCCTGGGTAGCGTTCTCATCGGCGCTCTCTACAATATCTCCCTGCCTGCTCTCGTCGCGTTCTCGCTCATCGCCGAATTGCTGGCGTTGCCATTCTTCTTTCTTGCTTGGCGAGGATCACGAACATTGTTATAGGGAGCATGAAGATATGGACTGTTGCAAAACTTGGATGATTTTTTAATTCTTGATACCAGAAAAGTATATTTAGTGCCTGTAGAGAATGTCCTCGAATACTCAATGAAGCTGTGCCAGCAGCCGACCAAAAATGATCAGGAGAAAGGCGTAAAACAGACAAAAGATTATGAAGTGTAACACCAAAAGAGCCGGTGGTCGGACTCGAACCGACGGCAGGTCGCTTACGAAGCGACTACTCTACCACTGAGTTACACCGGCTTGCCAATTTCTGGATGGCCTTGATGGTGCTTATTATAACGGGAAGGTGTTGCTCTGTCAAGCATTTCTTCTCTCTCGTTTGGGAGAACAGGTGTGCTTGTCGCTGTGGGGCAGTGTTGATATAATGAGAACGGGTTACAAAGTGTCTTGTGGGGCCTGAGAGGCTTGTACAGATTGCTTTTTCGAGTGTTGAGAACACTGCCGGTCAAGTGGGACGGCGTAGGATTGCTTTACTGGTACAATCTCGACAACGTAACGGCACTATGATAAGATAGAACTCAGCGTTTATTGTCTATCCTGGATGGAGCATTTCATGCGCGCCCTGTTGCTGGCAACCACGAATCGTCATAAAATAGAAGAGTTACGAGCAATGTTCGCCGATCTGCCCTGGCAACTTTTTTCGTTGCGCGATCTGCACATCGATATGGATGTTGAAGAGACAGGCAGGACGTTTCAGGAAAATTCGGAGTTAAAGGCGCTGGCTTACGCTAAGGCGGCGCAGATGCTTGCGCTGGCCGAAGATTCCGGACTGGAGATCGATGCACTGGGCGGCGCGCCCGGCGTCTATTCGGCGCGTTTTCTTGGCGTCAACACACCATACGAGCAGCGTTTTGAATATATCCTGGCACAGATGCGCAACGTGCCGCCGGAGAATCGCACCGCCCGCTTTCGCTGTGTGATTACTTTAGCTGAGCCATCAGGTTATCATCGTTCAGTTGAAGGTGTGGTTGAGGGGATGATTGCCGACGCGCCGCGCGGCAACAATGGCTTTGGCTACGATCCCATCTTTTTTGTCCCTGAATTTGGCATGACCACTGCTGAAATGTCACCTGAGCAGAAGAATATGATTAGCCATCGTGGGCGGGCCGTTCGCAAAGCACGCGCATTGCTGGAGACCTGGCCATCTTCTTTGCCCTCGCATAATTAGTGGAATAAGAGAGCTGTTGGGAGAAGCTGAGAGACAGAGAGAGTATAGGACTACTATGGCGAAAAAGCCGCCGATTCGTGTTGCTTTAGACCTGGAAACAACAGGTCTATATGCGGAACAGGATGCGATCCTGGAGATTGCCGCGATTAAATTTCAAGGAGAACAGATCATCGATACGTTCGAGTCGTTTGTGGCTCCTGAACGTGCCATGCCCTTTCGTGTACAGCGTCTCACCGGTATTACGCCCGAATTGCTAGTGGGCGCACCACAATTCGAGGCCATTGCGCGACCACTACAGAATTTCCTCGGCAATTTCCCTATTGTTGGCCATAGTATTCCTTTTGATGTCGGTTTCTTACGCCGTCGCGGGCTGGCGCGCACCAATCCTCTGATTGATACTTTTGAACTGGCAACCGTCTTGTTACCTTCACTGAGTAGCTACAACCTGGGACAGGTGGCAGAGACGCTGGGTGTGCATGTGCCGGAAGACAGGCATCGTGCGATGGTAGATACTGTGCTGGCGATGCGCGTCTTTCTGGCCTTGCATAAGCGTCTGCAAAGCGTGGATATCACGTTACTGAAAGACCTGGCTAATCTCGATGCGCCACATTCCTGGCCTCTGCTCCATTTCTTTCGTCAGGAATTGCGTGAGCGCCAGGAGCAGGATGGCGTGTACGGCTCTCTCGCGCGTGGCAGCTTAGGCGACCAGTTTGCCGCACAGTTAGGTATGAATCCCCGCGTGTTGTCCTTCTCCATTGCCGAACAACCGCAGATGGCCTTCGCAGACGCGGTAGTGGCTTCTACACCGCTCATGGAAAAAATGCAACAGATGCAGGAGTGTATTGAGGTAATTCCCGAACAGGATAGGCAAGGCGAACAGCAGGCTATCTCGGAACCCCACAGCTATCAGATGGCACGCTCGGCGATCTACGATGCGCTGGAGCAGCGCCATCCTTTGTTACTGGAAGTGATGGTGGGCGGCAGTGATTATGCGCCCGCGCTCTTGCCTGCGCTGGAATGGTTGCTGCTGGAGCAGAGCCAGGGGCGGTCGCGGCGGCTGGTGATTGCGTGTGCCACTCAGCAGCATGTGAACCGCTTAATGGAGACAGTACTGCCGCGTTTACAGGCGATGCTCAAAAGTGCGTTTCCTGTTGCCTATCTGGCCGAGCAGGGTGGCTACCTCTGTACCCATCGCTGGTTTGGGGCCGCATTACGTCGTACCAGTGGCGAATTGACGGCGGAACAGGCGCGTGGGCTGGCCAAGCTGGCGCTCTGGGCGCAGCAGACGCAGACGGGCGAGCGACGCGAACTCACGCTCCTGCTGCAAGAGGCGATGGCCTGGGAACGTATCTGTTCTGGTGTTGAGCGCATTCCTTCAGCAGACGAGCGGGCCGGTACCGCCTATGAGCGTTGTACCTATCGCCGCAAGGGCTACTGCTTCGTAAGCCGTGCTGAGGAGCGTGTCAACAAGGCACAAATTGTGGTGACAACGCATGCGGGACTCTTCGATGATCTCTCTTCATCCCATTCGCTGCTGACAGCTATTCCCCGCCGCCTGATCCTCGATGCTGACCTGCTGGAAGATGAGACCGCGCGCTGGAATAGTGGCGAGCTAGAATGTGTGCACCTGTTCCGCCTGCTAGACACGGTGGGAACGGAACTGGCCGATGGCAGATATCAGGGATTGCTAGCGCTGGCCGCCCCTTCTTTGCGCGAGCGTGGCCCCGGCGGGCTTTCGACAACGCCAACGATTGCGAAGACAGATGTAGATGCGCGCCTGCTAAACTGGTTTCAGGTGTTACGTCAGGCGCGTGTAGCAGTCGAGAGCCTCTTCGCCGCCTTTGAGCGGCTCTTAGAGGAATTTTCGCAGCAGAACGCGAGTAACAAGGGACGTGGGCGTGGTGGGGGCCATAGTGCGCGTGTCGGTGAGCGGGTCGATCAACCTTTGCGTCTCTCCGGTCAGATACGCACGTTGAGTGCCTGGGCCGATACCGAGCGGGCCTGGCAACTAACCGCGCAACGTCTGCAAGCGGTGATTGACCTGGCTCACGAAGCGGAAAGAATCATCCTGGCAATGCAACGCGGACGATCACGCCTTGATAGTGGGAGCAGTGAAGAGAGTTCGGTGGCTTCAGAACTGGCCGCTGTCGCGCAGCAACTCCAGGAACAGCAGCAACTGGGGCAGCGGGCGCTTTCGCTGCTTGACGCAGATACCGTCTACTGGTTGCGGTTGCCCCCGCAGATGCCTTCTATGACGCAACATGCAGGCCAACCACGTACTATTGAGCGTGCTAGCGAAGAAGCCTCTACGCGCCCACCGGAAAGCAAACCTGTTCTCTATGCTCAATTGATCCAGACCGCTTCGCAATTGAAACGCTTCCTGTTAGATGGTACCTCGTGTGCTATCTTCGCGGGTACGGCTCTTTCTGTCGATGCATCGTTTTCGTTCTGTCGCACACGCCTGGGTCTGGAGCATGAAGCCTGTCCCGCCCTTTCAGTGGTCACGGAGCATCATGAACAGACATTGTTGTATATTCCCAATGATGTGCCGGAACCGAATACGCCGCAGTACCAACGACATCTGGATGAGGCACTGGTACACCTGGCTACTGCTTTGGATGGACAGGTCGTGGCCCTCTTTACGTCGCATGCAGCGCTGCGTAGCTCTTACGCGACCATCAAGCCGATTCTGGAGGCGCGCGGTATTCTGGTGTTAGGACAGGGAATGGATGGCTCACCACGTCAACTTTGGCAAATTTTTCAGAGCCAGACACGGGTAGTTGTATTGGGGGCGGGTAGTTTCTGGGATGGCCTGGATGAAATAGTGCAGACGCCTTCCTGCCTGTTTATTACACGTTTGCCGATGCCCGTCTTAAATGATCCCCCTCTGGCAGCGCGTGCCGAGCAGTACACCGACCAGTTGCGTCAATTTACCGTGCCGGTGGCCGCTCTGCGTATGCGACGCTCATTGAACAAGCTGTTATGGAGTGATACGCGCCGCAACGCAGTGGTACTGTTTGACCGGCGCGTCCTCTCCAAAGATTATGGGCAGGTGATTATGCATAGCTTGCCGCGCTGCTCACAGCGGCAGGCCGCCATGTCACATATGCCCGAAACGATTCTGGATTGGCTAACGGATACGGGCGCGTGGGAGTAGTCCACGCAACGTCAGCCGACCTGACAGACCACGCCGATGTACCGTGCTATACAGCGTGCATACGATAATCCCAAGCACTAAGAACAAGGGGCTGAGCAGAATGAGTATAGGCAACGGTGGCATGAGCCAGGTAGCTCCCAGTACGGCAAAGATGGCGATAAAATAACCGGCAGGCGTGTGGCCTTTGTCCATAAAACCTCATCCTCCCACTATATCAACCGCTAGTATCATCCTGTGATGATAACCACACACAGTCATTGTAATGGGGACACAAAGAAGCGGGCCTTTAAAGAGTGAATGGTTTGTGCTATCATCGCGTATTGGCTCTTGACGATGCGTGGCGCTATGTTGCAAAGTAGCCCTGTATCGTTCGCATCATTATCTGGGAGAAGAAGATTGTATGTCGTTAGATATCGCTACACGAGTTGAAGCGGGGCGTGCGCTGCGCGTCGTTCGCGGGGCCTGTCCGCATGATTGCCCGGATACCTGCGCATTGGAGACGCTGGTAGATGAGCAGGGACGCGCGGTGACGATAAGAGGGCGTGCTGATCACCCCATTACGCGCGGCTGGCTCTGTGCCAAAGTTAATCGTTACCTGGATCGGGTCTATCATCCTGAACGCTTACTCTATCCACTGCGCCGCGTTGGGCCGAAGGGTAGCGAACAGTTTGCGCGTATCTCGTGGGACGAGGCTATTGCCGAGATTACAAGTCGTTGGAAGGATATCATCGCGCTCTATGGAGCGCAGTGTATCTTGCCTTATAGCTATGCCGGTACGCTAGGACTGGTGCAGGGAGCAGTCACTGATAATCGTTTCTGGCATCGCCTCGGTGCCTGTCGCCTGGAACGTGCTATTTGCGGTCACGCTGCCGAAGAGGCCGTGCTGCTGACCGTTGGGGGTCGATTGGCTCCCTCGCCGGAGACGCTGATGGAGAGTAAATTCATTCTTATCTGGGGCAGCAATCCGGCCAGTACCGCACCACATATCATGCCATTCTTGCGCGAGGCGCAGCGGAGAGGCACGCGTGTTGTCGTAATCGACCCCGTGCGCACGCTGACCGCTCGTTCTGCCGATCAACATATTCAGCCCTATCCGGGAACGGATGCTGCGCTGGCGCTGAGTATGATGTATGTCATAGTCACAGAGGGCCTGCATAAGCCGGAGTGGATTGCGCGCCATGTGCAGGGGTGGGAATTGATGCTGGAACGCATTATGCGGTTCCCTCCAGAATATGCGGCACGTATTACCGGTCTGGCTCCTGAAACGATCAGCGCGCTGGCTCGTGAATATGCTACCTCAACACCGGCTCTCTTGCGCGTGACGGATGGCATCAATCGTCATACGAATGGCGGTCAAACGGTGCGTACATTGCTCTGTCTGCCTGCCGTTACCGGTCAGTATGGCGTGCGTGGTGGTGGCCTGATGTATAGCACCAGCGACTGGCTTCATTGGGACACGGCAGCGCGCGATCACGAACACGAGCCGGTCTGTCCTCCTGCTCTACGCAAGGTGAATATGAATCGTCTGGGGGCCATCCTTACGGGCGAGGTCGAACCCCCCATCTACTCGCTGTATGTCTACAACGCGAATCCGGCGGCCTCAGCCCCGAATGCTGGCAAAATTGCCGAGGGATTGAGACGTGATGATTTGTTTACCGTTGTGCATGAGCTATTTATGACGGAGACGGCACGCTACGCCGATATTGTGTTGCCCGCGACGAGCCAGCTTGAACAGGTTGACCTGCATAAGCCCTATGGTCATCTCTTCTTACAATACAACCATCCAGCCATTGCTCCCCTGGGGGAAGCGCGCAGCAACTGGGATGTCATGCGTTCTCTGGCAGCGGCAATGGGCTTCCATGAACCCTGGCTGCAAGCCAGCGCGGAAGACGTGATCCGCGAGGTATTAGAGGCGACGGCCCAACATGAGCCATTGCTGACCGGAATTACGTTGGAACGTTTGCAGACTGAGGGGTCGGTTCAACTGGCGATTCCGCCTGAAGAGCAGGTGCCGTTTGCCAACGGGATTTTCCGCACGCCGTCCGGTAAGGTAGAAATGTACTCTGAAGCGGCGGCGGCCAAAGGATATGACCCGTTGCCGGGCTGGGAGCCAGATGTGGAGACGAGGGTGAGCCGTGAGGGCATTCATCCCGCAGCAGCCACCGACCCGCTGCCATTGATCTGCGCGGCGGCTCATCACTTTGTCAGTTCCAGCTTCGGCAATCTGGATATCATGAGGCGCAAAGAACACGCGCCTACGCTACGTATCAATCCGGTAGATGCAGAGGCGCGTGGCATTCGTAGCGGGCAACGAGTGCGCGTAAGTAACGAGCGTGGCTGGTGTCATCTCATCGCAGAGGTATGCGAGGATGTACGTCCGGGTGTGTTGGCGACGACCTCGGTCTGGTGGCCGCGTTTTAGCTTCGATGGACGCAATATCAACTGGACGACCTCCGACCGCCTCGCCGATCTTAATGGTGGCAGCACTTTTTATACCAACCTTGTCAGGGTCGAGGCGGTTGAGATGTAGCGGCGGAGCGGGCCTGATAGAAAATCTCGTAGAGGATGATGCCGGTGGCGACGGCCAGGTTGAGCGAATCGCTTCGGCCTACCATTGGGATACTCACCATCAGGTCACAGATTGCCTGCTGTTGGGGCGAGAGTCCTTCGCGTTCGCTCCCCATCAGCAATACCAGTGGTCGAGGATAGCGCGCGGCGCGATAATCGGTGGCGGCAGCGCCGGAAGTGCCGACGACGAATACTCGTTCTTGCTTTTTCCAGCGCGCGAACTCCTCGAAACTGGCCTTGATAAGCCGTTGTGAGAAGATCGCACCCATGCTGGCACGCAGCGCGCCAGGGTCATAAGGGTCGGCGCTGTGGCCGAGCAGTATTAAGCCCGCGCACCCTACGGCGTCGGCGGTGCGTAGAATCGTGCCGATATTGCCAGGGTCTTGTGCCGCGTCCAGCGCTACCCAGCATAGCTCGTTAGTCAGGTGAAGATGCGTCAGTGGCTCCCAGCGCTGGCGCACTACTGCTCCGATGCCTTGTGGCCCCTCTTTCACAGAGAGACTCTTGAATACCTCTGCCGTTACTTCCAGGCAAATTATGCCTGCTTTCTGCTGCTGCTGGATGGTTTCCAGAGCGATTTCACTTTTTAATAGTTCAGGCGCATAGACAATCTGCTCTATAGGCGCGCCAAGCTGCACAGCCTCGATCACCTGCCGAATGCCCTCGATAAAAAAGAGTTCACTCCGCTCGCGTTCCGGGCGATGACGCAAGGCGCGTATCTGTTTGATGCGTGTGTTGGCAAGACTGGAAATAACCATTTTCTCTCGATTGTTGTAGATAGAAAGTTCTAATCGATTATAGAAATAGACATAGGGATATGTCAAGTGGCCCTGAACTGAGTCCGTTGCTAAAATAAGTGTCACAAAGTAATTCCTGTGCTATAATGCGATAGCAAGGTTAGGCTTAAACTGAACGATAAAATGAATACGTGAACGACAGGAAAAAAGTATGGTGGGTGAGCCTTCCCAGCCTGATGACGCAATGCAACGGTATCGGCAGGTATTGCGTCATATTACCGATATCGGCGCATCCTTGCGTTTACATATGGATATAGATGTCCTGCTCAAACGGGTCGTGCTGGCTTCTTGTGAAGCTTTGCAATTCCGTTATTCGGCACTTTACCTGGATGATGGTGAAGGTTTCTTGCGGGTGCGGGCCGCATCAGGGTTATCTCAAGAAGAAGAAGAGTATTTACAGGAGCATCCCATTCCTAAAGCGGTGGCCGAGCGGTTGATGAGTGAGGACTATCGTATCAGCCGCTCATATTTTGTGCCCGCTGAAGACCCCATCTGGCAAGATAAAGTTATTGAAGCCTATTTTGTGATTGTTGACGATCCTGACTATCGTACCGCTATACTCAGGTCGGGCCTGTCGCCGCAGGATTGGCGCGAGGAAGACTTCTTGATGGTGCCATTGATGAGCGCTGATAACACCTTGTTGGGATGGTTAAATCCCGATGCACCGCTCAATGGTCTGCGCCCAACGGTGGAGACACTAGAGCTACTAGAGCTATTTGCCAATCAAGCAGCCGTCGTGATCGAGGGAGCGCGTCTATATGCCGAAGCGCGCCGTTCCAGCGAAGAACTGCGGCGTGCGGTGGAGATAGCGCAGGAGTCGGAGAGGCTGAAAAACCATTTTTTGATGACTGCTTCTCACGAATTACGTACCCCACTGACGGCAGTGCAGGGCTACCTGGAACTGCTGGGCAGTTATGACGATACGCTGGATGCGCAACTGAGGCAGCGTTTTATTACCAATGCGCGTCGTGCCGCCGATGAACTGGTACTTTTGCTTGGCAATATCATGGATACCAGCCGTGTCGATCAAGATCGTGTTTCACTGAAACTGAGCGCTGTCCCGCTCAACAAGACGGCACAGGCCATTTTAGAGATTTTGGAACCAACGATTGCACGCGAACAGCGCCCCGTTGAGATATCTATTGATGATACTCTATTGGTCTGGGCCGATGATTTGCGTTTACGCCAGATTCTCCTGAACATTGTAAGTAATGCCCTCAAATACACTCCACCGCCAACAAAAATCGCTTTGCATGCGACTATTGTGGACTGGCAGCAACTACATCAGTACCTTCCTGACGGCATGACTCTTCCACCTTGCCCGACCAGCGCCCAGTTTTGCCTGGTTGCCATACGCGATTGGGGGCCAGGGATCGACCCGAAAGATCAACGTAATCTTTTCGTGAAGTTCATGCGGTTATCCAATGCCTTGAATAGCCCACAGCGCGGGGCCGGCCTGGGTCTCTATCTCTGTCGCCAACTGACCAATGCGATGGGGGGGCGTATCTGGGTTGAAAGTCGCGGCATCGAGGGTGAGGGCACGACCTTTTATGTGGCCCTGCCACGCTGTTAGAAACGATGGAGAGCGATGATAAGGAGTCATAAGGCAACTTCTTGCATACCCGTCATCATCATAGGGACGTTCCTGGGGTGTACCCTGCAAGGGTCACTATTAGTTTGACGGAGCATGGATGCTATGTTACCATAGTTGTAGCAGCAGGCCTTGTCTGCAACCAGGAGGAGATGTACCAATGAACTTATATGAGCAGCTATTAGTTGTGCGCGAGCGGCTTGAAAATATTGGCGCGCATGATGATAGCATGGATCTAGTGGAAGAGTTGATCAAGCGAGCAGAGGCGACGAAGGGGAGTAAAACCAGCATGACGCAGATAGCGGTATTGCGTCATATGCTTCGTATGCCTGAAGTCATCGATAATTACAACATTTACAATGATTTGCAGGAACTGATTGGCGACCGCGACGAGTATGACATCGCGGCCCGCGAGGATGCCGCGCCACCTGCCTATGAGGATCATGAACGCCGTCCCAAGCCGCGCTCGTATTATAAACAGCAGAAGGCAAAGGAGAAGAAAAAGGGCTAGTTTCCATTGTAAAGGAATAGCCCTTTTTCTTTGGCCGGTTCACATAGGGGAGACGGTCAACTTTAACTACTGATGCCGCTAATGTCGTAGGGACGCGATTGGTCGCATCCCTACGAAACTGTTCAGATTGTGCTGCTATACTGAGGACATGACAGCAGAAGAGCAACAGGAACATCGCATCAGACTCACCTTTGTCTTCTTCGTGGATACCCCATACGTGACAGGGTTATCGTGTAACCCAGATTTTCGCAGCGGCGGTTTTGCTGATCATGACTTCCCGCTCGCCTACCTGGAGCCGAAATAGCTCATCATCGGGCGTGGTAGCGGGATCAGGGGGCGGCAAGACGGTCAACTGCGTTTCAGGGGTCAGGCCCTTCTCATGCAAGTATAAAATCAGCGCCTGCTCGTCCTCAACTACCTCGGAAATACAAAGAATGGTGACGGTTTCAGATGGGGATACCGTTGAAAGGCGAACCGCGTGATGATCTTTCAAATAATTGCGCGCATTCGGTACCAGGCCGGGGATGGGATTGCCGTGTGGGCAGGTCGTGGGATTTTTCAGGCGCGCAATCACACCAGCTTCTACCGCGCCGGAGATCGAATGCTCCAGCCGCTCGGCCTCTTCATGGACTTCGTGCCACTGCATACCCAGGATATCCACCAGGAAGCGTTCTGTCAGGCGATGGCGGCGCAGCACCGACTCCGCGATCTGATTACCGGTCTCTGTCAGCGTGATCTGACGCCTATTATCCATCTCAATATAGCCACTACGCACCAGGCGCTTGAGCATTTCCGTGACGGTCGGCGGCGCGACGCCGAATTTCTGAGCCAATCGCGCTCCAATCACGACCTCACCCTCCATTGTCATGTTATAAATCGTCTCCAGATATTCTTCTACTGTTGCGCTTGGCAGTTCATTCGCTTTCATAGCCCATTCCTTCCAGAGCTTTCGCCACAACTCCACTTTAGCACGCTTGTTAGAAGGCCGTCAAGGCATCGATCTTCTTCACTTTAAGTCTTGCCATGTATCTGCCGATACAACAGGTAGGATCACGATGGTGCGGTATATCAGCGCATGTATCGGTTTCTATACAGCATAACCTTAGAGTGAATAGAGAGGGGAGATTAAAAAACTATGGCTTATATTCCTACGCCACTACACAATAATCCACAAAAAACAATAATACAGGTAAAAAAGCAACCGACAACAATGATAAGGCACAAAACGCGTATTCAATTCTATCAAAATTTGTTTCTCATTGCCATCACGATTCTCCTGCTATACACTTCTCTACTTGTAACACAGACACAGGCAAAGGCCCATGCTACCGTAGACCCTGGCAGTGGCAATGTCTGTCTCTGGTATACTGTGCGTGCCGGAGATACCCTGAGCGGCATCGCCTGGAGCTATCAAACGACGATCTGGATACTGGCGCAGGTCAATCATATTGCTAACGTCAATCTGATCTTTGTCAATCAACAGCTTTGTATTCCCCGCCGCGCCAGTAGCACCGGTAGCGATAGCGGTCTATATCCCAACGGCACCGTGCGCTGGTATGCCTACGACGCCCTGCAATGGTCCACGCAAAGCGAGGTCGTCGCTCAAATCAGAGGAGTTGCTGCTCGCTATGGTTTACCTGCTAACCTGCTGCTGGCTATCGCCTGGCAAGAGAGCGGCTGGACGCAGCATGTGATCGCGCGCGATGGCGGCATTGGCGTCATGCAATTGATGCCCTATACCGCCCAGAGCATTAACATCGGTACCGGTGTCCGGCGCGACCCCTATAAGCTGTGGGACAACCTCAACCTGGGGGCAATCTATCTCTCCTGGCTCTGGCATAACTTTCACGGCAATCTGGTCGAGGTTATCAGCGCCTACAATGAGGGGGGTTGGAATGTCATGCACATCGGTATCTTCAATTGGAACTATGTAAATAACGTCCTGTACCTCATGCGCATCTACTCCTAAAAAATACCAGGCCGGACAGGGCCAAATCTTCGTTTTGTTGTAGAGACAAAGATTTACCTTGCTTGAACCACTGACTCGCGAGATGCCCCAGGCAAACACGCTTCCGAACGGCGTTGAACCACGCATTCGCACAAATCAGTGGCTCAAGCCGGATAAATCTCTATTTCTACACCGACGTACCCGCATTTTAAGCTTTCCCTGTACTGGCTGCTTCCATGATGTTGAGCTATCATATAGATGGCCTTCAAATTTTGGCGATACAGGAGATTTTGCATGAGTCGTTGGACAACAAATGATATTCCCGATTTACACGGTCGCACCGCCCTCGTTACAGGTGCCAACAGTGGCCTGGGTCTGGAGACATGCCTGGCACTGGCGGCCAAAGGGGCGCATGTCATCATGGCAAGCCGCAATCTGGAGAAAGCCAGGCAGGCGCTCTCTATCATAGCCACAAAAGTTCCCAGCGCGTCACCAGAACTGGTACAACTCGACCTGGCATCGCTGGCCTCTATTCGAGCTTGCGCCGCCAGCATCTTGAACCATCACCAGCATCTTGACCTGCTCTTTAACAATGCGGGTGTGATGGCGATTCCACGCCAGGAGACGCAAGATGGTTTCGAGATGCAGTTTGGTACCAATCACCTTGGCCATTTCGCCCTCACCGGCCTGCTGCTACCACTACTGCTGGCAACGCCAGGGAGCCGCGTGATTACTACAACCAGCATGGCACGTCGGTTTGGCCGCATCAACTTCAATGACCTGAACCGTACTCAAGCCTATAACCGCTGGGAAGCCTACGGACAAAGCAAGGTCGCTAATCTGCTCTTCGCCTTTGAACTGCAAAAGCGTCTCGCAGCCGCCGGAACTCAAACCATTAGCGTTGCTGCGCATCCCGGCTATGCCAACACTAATTTGCAAAGCAACAGCGCCACCTCACGCTTTGAAGCAATAGGCTATAAACTGTTCGGCCCCATCCTCGCTCAATCCGCCGCGATGGGCGCACTACCGCAACTTTACGCGGGCACCTCGCCGGATATTCACGGTGGCGAGCTGGTCGGCCCCGGCAGCCTCGGTGGCCTGCGCGGCTATCCAAAAATCGAGCGACAGGCGCAGCGCGAGTACGATCCGGTGACAGCCGCCCGCCTGTGGGAAGTCTCCACTGACCTGACCGGCGTTGACTATGCCGCGCTACAGGCACGAACATAACTCAATAAAAAGCAGGACACCTCATCAGATAGCATGTGCATGTGTTCATTATGATTATCAGAGGAAGCAAAGTGTTTTTCTACCTGATAGATGAATTAAAAACATATGTACAAACAAGACTGATGAGGAGGTATTTCTATGTTCGATGTCGTAATCGTTGGTGGCGGCCCGGCAGGTCTGAGTGCAGCGCTGATGCTGGGGCGCTGTCGTCGCCAGGTACTGGTCTGTGATAGTGGTCATCCACGCAATGCCGCCTCGGCGGCTATGCATAATTTCCTTACCCGCGATGGCACCCCGCCGGAGGAATTTTTGCGCATCGGGCGCGAACAGTTGCAACCCTATCCCAGCGTCGAATACCGCTCTATCGAGGTGATCGATGCCGAACGTGTTGCTGATCACTTCGAGGTGCTGCTCGCCGACGAAAGTCGTGTCAACGCGCGCACTCTTCTGCTGGCAACGGGACTGGTCGATTTGTTGCCACCGCTAGAGGGCATCGAACAATTCTATGGCAAGAGTGTCTTCCAGTGCGGCTACTGTCACGGCTGGGAGGTACGTGATCTGCCGCTCATCATCTATGGGCGCGGGCAAATGGCGCTGGTCACGGCACTACAACTCACTACCTGGAGCCGTGACATCGTGCTGTGCAGCAATGGGCCTTGCGAATTGGAGCGACGCGACCTGATTAAACTTGCCATTCATCGTATCAAAGTCTGCGAGACAGAGATCAAACGTCTGGAAGGCAACGGCTCGCAGCTTGAGCGCGTTGTCTTCGACGACGATCTCTTTTTACCCTGTCGTGCCATGTTTTGCGCAACCCAGCCACGCCAGACGAAACTCTATGAAAAATTCGCCCATACGCCATTTCCGCCAACCGCGACGCCCATTCAGCTACCGCTCGCACCCGGCGTGTATGCAGCAGGGGATGCCTATTTCGGACGCTGGGTCGCCGGTGCGGTCGCCAGCGGCGCAGAGGTCGCTGTAATGATACACTCTACTTTGCTAGAGGAAGACTTGCAGGCAGAGGCTCGCAGCGTGGCAACATCGGGGACCATTCGCCATCCGTTCCAGCATTAAATGTCCAGATACACAACAGCAGCAGGGGATGGAATTGGTTCCATCCCCTGGTGGCTTCTTTCAACCATCGCCTTTTGCGCTGGTTACTCTACCTGACTCCCTGCGTTTCAGGGTCTTCTAAACGGAAAACGCCACGCTCCTCAACATAGGAAAACAGTTCAGCGTAACGTCCCCAATCGATGATCGTCTCAAGCTGCGCCCAGGCTTCATTCTCGCTAAAATGTTCCTTCAATTGATCGATATAGACATGTTCAGGCACAACATGGTCTTCGTCTTGTTGCAGATCATGAACGATCTGCTGCAACATCCTGACGCGCTCCAACGCCTGCTGGCGGAAAATCTGCTTCTCTTCCAACACATCGGCCTCTGCAAAGCGCTTGCCCACCTCTGTTAAGATTAGATCGCCTTCCTGCGTATGGGCCAGGTCAAGCAAAACCGCCGCATCTATCAGAGGCAGCAAATCGTCAGCCTCTAATTGCAGATCACGCCCCAACTGATAGATATCCTCGCGCCCCCCCTTTGCATAAACTAGCTCTACCAATCCGGTCACATCGCTGATGGCGACATGTGGTAAGACTTGATAAAGCCGCCCTGGTTTGGGTGGAGCAAGCCTTTTTGTTACCGACTTAGCTGCCTCCGTCGAGAGCAGTGTCTGCACGTCTGTCTGCGGGCTGGTCATAATGCGGTAGATCAGGTCTACCATGCGCGTGTACTCCTCATTGCGTGGGTCACGTTGTTGAACCGGTAGACCCTGTAATTCAACACGGATATGGCCTGGGTCTGCGCCCAACACAAGGATGCGATCCGCCATGCTGACCGCCTCATCGATATTGTGTGTGACCATCACAATAGCACGTGTGGGAATCTTATGCTGCTGCCATAAACTCATCAGTTCCTTGCGCAGATTAGCCGCCGTCAACACATCAAGGGCACTGAAAGGTTCGTCCATAAAGAGCATTTCTGGTTCAACGACGAGCGCACGAGCAAAGCCGACCCGCTGGCGCATGCCGCCGGAAAGCTCCTTCGGGTATGCATCCTCAAAACCATCCAGCCCGATCATATCAATGGCGGCAAGAGCGCGTTTCAACCGTTGAGTGCGGGTCAGCTCCTGCGACTCCAGACCCAATTCCACGTTTTGCAACACCGTTAGCCAGGGAAAGAGTGCGAAGGTCTGGAAGACGATTGCCAGGTGCGGATTGGGGCCGTGCTGTGGTCGTCCCTTAAACAACACCTCTCCCTCCGTTGGCGCAAGTAATCCGGCCAGAATGCGCAGCAAAGTGGACTTGCCGGAGCCAGAAGGGCCTAAGATTGCTACAAATTCTCCCGCTGCAATTTGCACCGAAACATCTTCCAGTACAACCGGCGGGTGTACTCCACGCTTCGGTTTGCCCTGCACTTCATAGACCTTCGTGACATGCCTGGCCTCTAAAAGAACCTCACCATTCGTCGGCGCTACCATGTGTTCCATCGCTTTGCATCCCCTCTCTTCCTAGCTCAAGGTAAAACGGCGCTCCGCCAGCGCGTAGAGCCGTTTCCAGAGTAGCCGATTGATCACCACCACAACCACCGCCATCAGGACAGTGCCCGCCAGCAGCAGTGGAAAATCGCCTGCACTGGCCGCTAAGGCGATCTGCGCTCCAAGCCCAAAGGTAGTCTTTGTCGTTTGACCAAACTGGACAAACTCAGAGACAATACTGGCATTCCAGGCCCCGCCACTCGCGGTCAGCAGTCCTGTTACCAGATAAGGGAAAATGGCCGGAATGATTAAGGTGCGCCAACGCCGCCATGATGTGACATGATAGATGGTCGTTGCCTCTTTTAAATCGGTCGGAATCGCCATTGCACCGGCGATGACGTTAAAGAGAATGTACCACTGCGTTCCCAGTAACATTAACACAATCGCCGCCAGCGATAGATGTCCCGGTAAAGCGATCAGGAGTGGCAATAACGCGGGGAAGAAGGCAGTGGCAGGAATAGAGGCCACCACCTGTACCACCGGTTGTAGCACTCTCGACCAGCGCGGCGACATTCCAATTGCCACCCCTACAGGTACCGTCCAGGCCGCACCAACCAGCAACGCCGTTAACGTGCGCAGCCAGGTTGCTCCTGCCGCGAGTAACAATATGCCCCAGGTTGCCAGCGGTACCTGTGTGAGCAACAGCAGCATCTGCCAGAGTGCATACAGGACACCGGCCAGGACTACTAGCAGCAGCAGGCGCTGTAGCCAGGGCCTTACGCTCACCTTGCCCGTTTTCCGCTTTTCCACATATATTTCTGGGGAAGGTAACGGCTGCAGACGATTTAAAACCACTGCCATAGCTGTGCCAAGCGGTCGAAACAATCGTCGGTTGAGCGCAGCGACCAGAGCCGAACGGCGTAAGAGATTTAATACCGGCGAACCGGGTGGCTCGCCCTCACTATTTTGTTCCAGCTTAAATTTATCGGCCCACGCCACTAATGGCCGCCAGAAGAAGAAATCGAGCAGGACAATCAATGCGATCAACGTGGCCAGGCCCAGCAGGAGCGCACCGGTATTGCCTTCGTTTGCCGCCACTTGCAAGTATGATCCCAATCCAGGCAACTGGAAGGAGTGGTTCCCCAGCACAAACTGCTCGGAAGCCATCAGAAAAAACCAGCCACCCGCCCAGCTCATCATACTATTCCAGATCAACCCGATCATGGCAGACGGTACCTCCAGCTTAAAGAATCGCTGCCAGGGGCGCAGACGCGCTATAACAGCAAACTCTTTTAACTCAGTTGGCAAGACTTTGGCCGAATGGTAGAAGCTGAAGGTCATATTCCAGGCCTGGCTGGTAAAAATCAGCAGGACGCTCGCCAGTTCCAGGCCGATGTTAGAATGTGGGAAAGCCGCGACTAAGGCCAACACCACGACTGGCAAAAACGAAAGAATCGGAATGCTCTGTAAGATATCGAGCAAGGGAATCATGACCATTTCAGCACGCCGGTTGGTGGCCGCGATATGTCCGTAGATCAGGGTGAAGATCAGCGAGAGCAGGTAGGCCAGCACCATACGCAGCAGTGAATAGCCCGCGTAGATGGGCAACATAGATGCTGACAGGTTAATCGTGACCTGCGGAGTAAATGGGGCCACCCAGCGCGAAGCCGCCAGGACAAGCAGTGTAATCACCGACAGGATTACCAGTGCCAGCACGAGATCAATATAGCCAAAACGGCGCGTGGGCTGCTCCTGATCAGAGCCAGGAAGCGGGGGTCGCGTCTCAGGAGCAGGCAACCCCTGCTCTAGCTGCTCACGCTCACGTACATTCTCAGGAAGGTAGACTTGAGCCATTGGAAACATCCTCCGTACATCATGGTATCACTCCAGGCAGCACGGAGAAGCCAGGCTTATCACGCAGAGAGCATCACACGACGCGGAGAGCGCCTTCCTCCCGTGCTGCACAAGCTACTTATCAGTACAATGATTTTCAGACGCAGAATACGTGGTTCAGGATCGGCGTCCACGCCGTATCACCTCCCTTAATAGACACAGATATATACACCCCGCCATATCACAAAGATATGTAGAGTTCATCGGACAAGACGTGGTCGGATAGGAGCAGTGGAGAGAAAAGGCAGTTGAGGGCAAAAAGCGCGAGGATGACAGGAATATTGGTTGGAGAGCATACACCGTCTAAGTACAGGATTAGCTCTGTGCTATCCAAACATCCTCAAGCAGCTTCCAGAGACACATGCCATCCTGGCCTTTATCCCCCCAAAACGCCAACAACTGGAAGGATCCATGTGCAAACTCCTTTATCATCAGACTCAGAACAGGCTCCATGCGTAGCTGTTCCTAAGCAGAATATAGGACGTAGCAGGCTCTTTTGTCAAGGAGATTCAGGCCAAAAATCTTTTTAATGAGAATGGCTGCATAATCGCTGGCTCATCTCCTGTTGATATACATTCCGCAACAGCTTTTCCTGTCAAAGGACTGAGGAGAATGCCGACGCTATTATGGCCTGTGGCAAGGATGACATTTTCCCAGCCTGGCAGGCGGCCTAAAATGGGACGTGTATCGGGCGTTCTAGGCCGTAGACCGGCCCACGAGGTTTGTATCGTACTTTGCGCTAAAACAGGTGTAAGTTTGATTGCTGTCTCGCGTAGCCAGATTATCCCTTCTCCAGTTGGTTGCGTGTCGAAACCTGCCTCTTCTTTTGTCGCTCCCACGAGAATGCTCTCACCTCTCGGTATCATATACGCCGCTTCTCCAAAGATGAGATGGCGTAAGGGGTGTGATGGTTGCTGAAAACAAATCATCTGGCCTTTGAGGGGAGAGACAGGAATGCTGGTGTGAAACCATGCTGCATAGTGTGCTGACCAGGCCCCTGTGGCAAGGATCAGGTGATGGCAAGCAATCACTCCATCCTGAGAGACGTATACATCGGTTACTCTACGTTTCTCTTGCCGTATCCCTGTGACTTTTGTATGACTGGAGACCTTCGCACCCATGTTGCTGGCAGCCTGTGAGAAGGCTTTAACCACGTGGGCCGCGTTGATTTGTGACTCTTCCGGGGCATAGATCGCGGCGCATATATCCGGGGTGAGCAAGGGTTCGCGTTGCCTGGCTTCTTCTCCGCTTAACCAGTATATTTGTAGTCCTAGATGTTGCCAGCCAGTCAGCCTCTTTCTCAGGTTCGCCACCCGTTTAGGATTGCGGACAGTGCGTAATGCCCCTGTCTGCTCATATCCCACCTGGATACCGCTTACCTCTTCTAGTTCTGGAATAAGAGAAGGGAAGAGAGCAAAGCTGGCAAGAAGCAGATCGGCGAAAGGCCCTGGCCCTGACAGTGGGCCTAACGGTGCCAGCAAACCGGCTGCCGCACTTGACGCTTGCGCTCCTATATCCCCCTGCTCCAGAACAATAACGTCTATACCAGCCTTGCGCAAGTAATAAGCAATGCTACAACCGATCACACCCCCACCAATGATGACGACGTCTGTTACCTGTCTCATTGCGCCGTTGCATACCATTCTTTCCTTCTCTCAAGCCAAAACCTTCCACCTGCACGCATATTTGTCTCTTCCTCCTCTTCTGCTTACAAGTGGGTCACGACCTCTTCTACCACTTCGGTGCTTGCACCTTCACGGGTAAGAGGCAACAATGGGTAGAGGCCCACTACCCCCAACTGCCGAATCTCGTCAGTTGGTACCTCCCACAACTTAATATTTTGAAAAAAGAAACGGTGGATTTCGCGTCCCGATGCCGAGCATTTGATGAAAGGTGGCTCAATCACACTACCATCCTTCTTCACATGCTGCCTCATACGCCTCCGGCCATCAGGTTGATCCCCCTTCAACTTACTATCTATCGCGTAGTGTAGCATAGCATTTGGTGAGAGACAAGGATGGAAAATAAGCAAATAAGCGGCTCTCTATCCTTGCGGGGGAAATGGGTGTAGGGGCGTCATTCATGACGCCCCGTGCGCGAAACAACCGTCGGTCAGGGCGTCATTCATGACGCCCCTACACCGACCACCACCATCCCCCTAAAGGATGAAGACCCAAATAAGCACTGCACAAAAACCCTTGACACAGCGCCTAATTATCCCTATACTGTTTGCATAGGTACAACTGTATAGCGAAAGCAATGAACAGGAAGAGTACATAGCTCATCGTGGACAACAGAGAGTCGGGGCTGGTGGAAACCGACGCCACAGCAGCTATGGAATGGGCCTGGGAGCTACAGCGCAAACTGCTTGTCATGCATGAGCATAGTAGTGCTGGTTCGGAATGTCCCCCGTTATCGAGGACAGGATATGAAAACGTATCCGGTAAATGAGGGAATATCCGCTTACTACACAAAGTCCTGGACATGTAGCACGGGTATTCTGAATCAGGGTGGCACCACGAAAGCTTCACGCCTCTCGTCCCTTGTATGGGATGAGCGGCGTTTTTTTATTGCTCTACTTCATTCACATCCGCATACATCCCGTTATCTCATCTCTTGATCACGTGTTTTATGGAGGTTGCAACAATGACAGTTGAAATGAATCAGGAAATCAAACCAGAACAGGCAAATACAGTGGTAGGGGCACAGACGAAGAAGCGCGTCTTCTCCGGCGTGCAGCCAACGGGCAACATTCACCTGGGAAACTACCTGGGAGCCATTCGCAACTGGGTCGCCAGCCAGCAGGAGTACGATAATATCTTCTGCATTGTCGATCTGCACGCCATCACTTTGCCCATTGAACCGAAAGAATTGCACACCAACATCCGCAAACTGGCCGCGCTCTACCTGGCCTGTGGCCTGGATACGCGCTATTGCAAGCTCTTTGTCCAGTCACACGTCCATGAACACGCCGAGATGAGCTGGATTATGAACTGCTTCACGCCGATGGGCTGGCTCAACCGCATGACGCAGTTCAAGTCGAAGGCGGGCGAGCATGCCGAGACCGTCAGTACCGGCCTCTACTGCTATCCCGTCTTGATGGCCTGCGACATTCTGCTCTATCAGACGCATTACGTGCCGGTTGGCGATGACCAGCGCCAGCATATTGAGCTGACGCGCGACCTGGCACAGCGCTTCAACAGCCTGTACAAACAGAATGTATTCACCATCCCAGAGGGGCAGATCCGCGAGGTTGGAGCGCGCATCATGTCGCTCGATGACCCAACAAAGAAGATGAGCAAGAGCGACCCGAATCCGCAATCGCGTATCAATCTGCTAGACGAGCCAAAGGTTATCAAGCAGAAGATCGCTCGCGCGACTACCGACTCGGAACGCAAAGTGGCCTTCGACCCACAGCGCCCCGGCATCACCAACCTGGCCACCATCTACCAGTTACTCAGTGGGCAATCAGAGCAGGAGATTGAGGATGAGTTCGCAGGCAAAGGCTATGGCGACTTCAAAGCGGCGCTGACCGAGCGGCTGGTCGAAACACTACGGCCCATTCAAGAACGCTACTACGAGTTAATCAACGACCTGCCGACATTGGAGGCCATTCTCAGACAGGGAGCGGCAGAGGTTGAGCCAATAGCGGCAGCTACATTGCAGCATGTGAAACAAGTCATTGGATTGGGGTAAAGTATGTATTATCCACCGTTTGACGCTATTCAACAATTGCGCGACCGCTACGTGAGGGCTTCCACGATAGATGCCCAGACGCGGCGACCGCTCTTGCCGTTCTACCGCGATATTCTGGCCGACATGGAGACTCCCGTTTCAGCCTACTGCAAGACGGCACGCCATCCCTACAGCTTCCTGCTAGAGAGCGTAAGTGGCGGTGAGCAGGTCGCGCGCTATTCCTTCATTGGCATCGACCCTTATATGGTGATGGTACTGCGCGACGAAACGGCCACGCTGCACCGCATGCACGCCAACGCACCCGCGACGTGTGAGGAGCTACCATGCCGCGACCCACTGGCCTTCATTGAGACCGAGCTGGGCCAGTATCAGCTTGTGACGCCGGATGACAATAATCAGGATGGTCTGCCGGTTTTTCATGGCGGCGCAGTCGGCTACCTTTCCTATGATGCCGTGACGCGCTTCGAGCGGCTACCGATGCCACAGCGCAATCCGCTCGATCTGCCTCTGGCAGTCTTCTGTTTCACCGAAACCGTGCTGGTCTTCGATCACGTCAAGCATCGCGTGCGCGTCGTCACTCATCTGCATCTTGACGCGCCCGACCTGGCGACCGAATACCAGCGTTGCATCGCTATCATCAACAACGTGCAGCATCGTCTCCGCCAGCCCATTCGTCTACCGGAGGAGCCTGAACCCATTCACGACGCTGCGGCCCTGCGTGTCACCTCAAACCACACGCGCGAAGAATTCGAGGACATGGTGCTGCGCTCGGTAGAATATATTAAGGCCGGAGACATCTTTCAGGTCGTGCCCTCGCAACGCCTGAGCCGCCACGTGAATGCCGCCCCATTCACCGTCTATCGGGCATTGCGCGCTATTAACCCATCACCGTACATGTTCTACCTTGACCTGCAAGACTTTTATATTGTTGGAGCCTCGCCGGAATTGCAGGTGCGTTACGAGGATAACGAGGTCACGATCCGCCCTATCGCCGGCACGCGCCCGCGTGGGCATGACCGCCAGAGCGACGCCCAACTGGCCGAAGAACTTAAGAACGATTCCAAAGAGCGCGCCGAACATGTCATGCTGGTAGACCTGGCGCGCAACGACGTAGGGCGTGTCTGTATACCCGGCAGCGTGCGCGTCACCGAGCTGATGGAGATCGAGCGTTATTCGCATGTCATGCACCTGGTTTCTAATGTCGTCGGTCAATTGCGACCCGATATGACCCCCTATGATGCACAACGCGCTGGTTTCCCAGCCGGTACGGTTTCTGGCGCGCCCAAAATACGCGCGATGGAGATTATCAGCGAACTGGAACAGGAGCAACGCGGCGTCTACGCCGGGGCCGTTGGCTACTTCAGCCACTCCGGCAACCAGGAGACGGCGATTGCCTTGCGCACAATGGTCATCAAGGACGGACGCGCCTATATCCAGGCGGGCTGCGGCGTTGTCGCCGACTCTCAACCTGCAATGGAATATGAGGAGAGCTTGAATAAGGCGAAGGCGCTGTTGCGTGCATTGGACGAGGCGGAGAAAATCGCGCAAGAGCAGAGAGGACGGGAGTAAGATGCTGTTACTGGTCGATAACTATGATAGCTTTACCTATAACCTGTATCAGTACCTCAGCGAACTGGGAGCAGAGGTGGTCGTGCGCCGCAACGATCAGCTCTCGCTTGATGAAGTGGAGGTCATGCAGCCCACGCACCTGGTCATCTCCCCCGGCCCCTGCACACCCAACGAGGCAGGGCTGTCCTGTCAACTCATCGAAACATTCGGTTCTGCGATTCCGACGCTGGGGGTCTGCCTCGGCCATCAGGCTATCGGACAGGTCTATGGTGGGCGTGTCATTCGCGCGCCTGAACCAATGCACGGCAAGACCTCGCTCATATACCATCAAGGGCAGGGAGTGTTTCAAAACCTGTCCACCCCCTTCGAGGCCAATCGTTATCACAGCCTGATTGTTGAGCGCGCAACACTACCTGATGTGTTGGAGATCACCGCCGAGACGGACGATGGCCTGATCATGGGCCTACGCCATCGTCACTATCCGGTTGAGGGTGTGCAATTTCACCCTGAATCGATCATGACTCCGGTGGGAAAAGACCTGTTGCGCAATTTTCTGGCACAAACGCGGCGATAAAGGAGGCCGATGATGATTCGCGAAGCTATCGCACATGTAGTAGCCGGTGCCACGCTCACAGAGAGCGAGGCGGCGGCGGTAATGGAAGAGATTATGACAGGTGTGGCAACTCCCTCGCAACTGGGCGCGTTCCTCACTGCCCTGCGCCTGCGCCCCGGCGGCGAGACGGTAGAAGAGCTTGCCGGGCTGGCGCGGGTGATGCGTGCAAAGGCTGTGCGCGTGTACCTGAATGACAATCTGGCCGAAGTAGCCCTCGACACCTGCGGTACAGGCGGCGACGGCGCAGGTACGTTCAACGTCTCAACGGCGGCTGGCATTATAGCTGCTGCCGCCGGTGCTGCCGTCGCCAAACACGGTAATCGCTCGGCCACCAGTCGCTGTGGCAGCGCCGACGTGCTGGAAGCCCTGGGCGTGCGCATCGATCTGGGGCCGGAGCAGATCGCCAATTGCGTGCAAGAGGTCGGATTCGGCTTCATGTTCGCCCCGGCCTACCATCCGGCAATGAAATATGTTGGCCCGACACGCCGCGAGATCGGCATTCGCACCGTCTTCAACATTCTGGGGCCGCTGACCAATCCGGCCCACACACGCTATCAGGTGCTTGGCGTGGCCGATGGCAGCCTGCTGCGCAAAATGGGCGAGGTTCTGCTGCATCTCGGTTGCCGTCACGCTCTGATCGTGCATGGTGAGGACGGCATCGACGAGTGTTCACTCAACGCACCCACACGCATCTGCGAGGTACGAGCGGGTGAGGAACTACGCGAGTACACCATCACACCCGAAGAGGTGGGTCTGACCACCATCAGCGACCGCCAGCCCTTTCAGGGTGGTGATCCCGTGCGCAACGCCGCTATCATGCGTGAACTGCTTAGCAACTACGTTGAGTCGCCAGCCACCGATATGCTCTGCCTGAATACCGCCGCCGCGCTGCTCGCCTGCGAACAGGTTGATTCCCTGGCCGATGGCATCAAACTGGCACGCGCGACGCTGCGCGAGGGCAAGGCACGTCAGAAGTTGGCCGATGTCATTGCCTGTTCACAGGCACAAAAATAGGATATGCTATGTTTCTTGACCGCATTGTCGCACAGACACAACTTGATCTGGAGCAACGCAAACGCGACTGCCCGCCAGAGCAAATAGAACAACTTGCGCATCAGCAATCTGCGCCGCGCGACCTGTTAGCCGCCTTCCAGGAACGCACGCGCATCGGCCTGATCGCCGAAGTCAAGCGCGCCTCACCCTCGAAAGGTCTGCTGGCACCGCATCTCGACCCGGTTGAACTGGCGTGCACTTACGAGACACATGGAGCTTCGGCCATCTCCGTGCTGACCGAGCCGCACTTCTTTCTGGGTGCACCGGAATATCTAACTGCCATCAAACAGGCGGTACAGTTGCCTGTGTTACGCAAGGACTTCATCGTTGACCCCTACCAGGTCTACGAGGCACGCGCCTGGGGAGCCGACGCCATTCTGCTCATCTGCGCCATTCTCGACGACTGGCAATTGCGTTCTCTGCTCCAGCTTGCACACAGCCTGCATATGCGCTGTCTCGTCGAGGTACACAGTAAAGAAGAGGCGCTACGTGCCGTTGAGGCCGGGGCCGAGATCATTGGTGTCAATAGCCGTGATCTCAAAACCTTCGAGATGCACCCTGATCTCATCCGCGAGCTTCGCCCGTGCATCCCTGCCGACCGTGTTGTGATCGCAGAGAGCGGCATCCACAGTATTGCCGATGCACGCCGTCTCGCTCGTTATGACGTACAGGGTATGCTGGTCGGCGAATCGCTGGTCGTCTCTCACGACATTCCCGCCCAGCTACGCGCGCTGCTGCAAGGCGCAAATGAAAGCACGCAGGTCAAAATTTGTGGCCTGCACGAGTTGGAGTCCATCAACACGGTCGTTGAGGCCGAGGCCGACATGCTGGGGCTGGTTTTCTACAAACCCAGCCATCGCTATATCGCGCCGGAACAGGTAGCCGCGCTGCTCAGCGATAGCCGCTATGCCTCTTCATCGCCTAAGCAGCAGCCGCCCGACCTCGTGGGCGTCTTTGTCAACGAACCCACAACGTTTATTAATGAGGTGATTGAGCAGGTTGGCCTGAATATGGTGCAACTGCACGGGCACGAGACGCCGGAACAGTGCACCGAAATCAAGCGTCCTGTTATCAAGGCTATCTCCGTGCATGACGAATCCGATCTGGCCCGTATGCACGCCTACCATACGGTAAGCTGGCGCATCCTGCTCGATACCCCGACCCCATCCTGGGGCGGCACAGGTCAGACGCACAACTGGCAACTAGCCCGCCGCGCTGCCCAGGAAACCCGCATCATTCTGGCGGGTGGCCTCACGCCGACCAATGTAGCCAGTGCCATCCAGCAAGTTCATCCCTGGGGTGTCGATGTCAGCAGCGGCGTCGAAACCAACAAACAAAAAGACGTACAGAAAATACGCGCATTTATCGAACAGGTGCGCTCTAACAGGTATTAACAGAAAGATCAGTCATACAATGCAAACACAAACCAACATTCAATATCACCATAACGTCTATCCCGACAAGCGGGGGCGCTTTGGCGATTTTGGCGGACGCTTCGTGCCGGAAAGCCTGTTGCCACTGCTCAGCGAGCTTGAGCAGGCGCACGAGGAAGCGCTGCATGACGAGGCGTTTCAATCGGAGATGAAAGACCTGCTACGCCACTACGTCGGACGGCCCACGCCGCTCTACCATGCTGTGCATTTCTCGCAACTGATCGGGCCAGACGTGCAGGTCTATCTCAAACGCGAGGACCTGGCACATACGGGCGCACACAAGATCAATAACGCGCTCGGTCAGGGCCTGCTGGCGAAACGCATGGGCAAAAAGCGCATCATTGCGGAGACGGGGGCAGGCCAGCATGGCGTCGCCACCGCGACAGTCTGCGCCATGCTTGGCCTGCAATGTATCATCTACATGGGCGAAACCGATATTCAGCGCCAGTCGCTTAACGTCTTCCGCATGAAACTGCTGGGAGCCGAGGTGCGTTCTGTCGCTAGCGGCACACGCACATTGAAAGACGCCATTAACGAGGCCATCCGCGATTGGGTAACGAACGTTGAGACAACCTTCTACCTCTTCGGCACGGCGGCGGGGCCACATCCCTATCCACGCATCGTGCGCGATTTCCAGTCGATCATTGGCAAAGAGGCGCGGGAACAGATCGTGCAGCAGGCCGGTCGCCTGCCAGATCTTATCATGGCCTGCGTCGGGGGCGGTAGCAACGCTATTGGCATCTTCTATCCCTTCGCCGACGTGCCCACGGTCAAGCTGATCGGCGTCGAAGCGGGCGGCGAGAAGCTGGAACCAGGGAAACATGCCGCCACGCTGGTAGCTGGACGCCCCGGCGTACTACACGGCACCTACAGCTATCTGCTACAAAACGAGGACGGACAGATTCTCGATACCCACAGCATCTCGGCGGGCCTCGACTATCCAGGTGTTGGGCCGGAGCATAGCTACCTCAAGGAGAGCGGACGCGCCACCTACGTTTCGGCCAGCGATTCGCTCGCGCTGCACGGCCTGCAAGTGCTAACGCGCAGCGAGGGCATTATTCCCGCTCTTGAGTCCGCACACGCTATCGGCTACCTGCTAGAGATGGGCCAGCAAGGACAGATACCAGCAGGCTCCATCGTGATCGTGAATCTGTCGGGACGCGGCGACAAGGACATGCTAACCGTTGCCAAAGCCTTGCATGTGCAGTTATAGGATTAAAACGTTATGACCACATTTGGCTATCATCCTGAGATCATAGAACGTTTTCCATCTACCGTTGGCGGCGTCATTCTGGCTCATGGCCTGCGCAACGGGCCGACGCCAGCACCATTGCACGCTCAATACATGGAGGAACAGCAGGCCGTGCTTCAGCGCATCGGCACAACACCTCTGAGCCAGTTGCCATCATTGGCAGCATGGCGTAGCGTATTTCGTGGCTTTGGCCTGGAACCCACGCAGTATCGCAGTGCTGCCGAGGCACTCTTGCGTCGCCTGACCAGAAAGGGCGACATTCCGAGCATCAACACGCTGGTCGATATCGGCAATATGGTCAGCATCCGCTATGCGCTGCCTGTGGCCATCTTCGATACCCGCCATCTGCAAGGCGCAGTTACGGTACGTTTTGCCGACGGCACGGAACGCTACACCACGCTGAATGAGCAGGGCATTGTGCATCCAGAACCGGGCGAAGTGATTTTTGCCGACGAAACCGGTCTGGTCATCGCCCGTCGCTGGTGCTGGCGGCAGAGCGAGCCGAGCGCGGCGCAGACCGATACCACCGACGCGCTTATCACTGTCGAAGCGCACCACGCTAACAGTGAACGCGACATCGCCGACGCGCTGGACAATCTGCTCACGCTGCTACAACACTATAGTGGAGGCCAGTTTCGCAGCGGCATCTTGAACGCACAGAGACGGGCAATTAGCGATGAAGAACAAACACAAACTAGCTAATAGACAGGACATAGCGTATGCAAATACAAACAACGGCCAATGAAATGGTACCGGCGACACGTATCACACACGCCTTCGCACTGGCTAAAGCGCAGGGACGCGGCGCACTGGTGCCTTATTTCATGTGCGGCTATCCTTCTGCTGAGCAGAGCATCAAACTCGCCCTCGCGGCAGCTGAAGGAGGTGCTGATGTGATCGAGTTGGGCATGCCTTTCAGCGACCCACTTGCTGATGGCGCAACCATTCAGCACGCCGGATATCTCGCTCTCCAACGCGGCATGACCATCAAAGGTTGCATGGAGGTTGCACGGCAAGTTTCAGCGCACACGACAACGCCGCTGATTCTGATGGGCTACTACAATCCCCTGCTGGCCTTTGGCCTGGAACGCTTTTGCGCTACCGCGCGGGCCAATGGCGTCTGCGGCCTGATTATTCCCGATCTGCCGCCCGAAGAGGCCGACACACTGTATGCACTATCACAGCAGCATGGACTGGCACTGATCTTTCTTGTGCCACCCACCACACCGAACGAGCGTATAGAGCGCATTGTCAATCTCATGCTCAACGGCCTGGGGGGCTTTCTCTACTGCGTCTCGCTGAGCGGCGTCACCGGTTCACGCGCCGAACTACCGCCGCACCTGCGCAACTTCATCGAGCGCGTTCATGGCTATACGAAAGACCGCCTGCCAATCGCCGTTGGTTTCGGCCTCTCGACGCCCGCGCATATTCGAGAGGTTACAAGCTATGCCGATGGCGCGGTGGTTGGCAGCGCGCTGGTCAATCTGATCGATCAATATGGTGATACAGAGGAGGAACAAGCGCAGCAAATAGAGGCTATAAGACACTATATCCAGAGTCTGGTACAAAAGTAGTACAATCCTTCCATATTCCTGGGAGCCAGGAGCGGGTACACTACATTGTAATTAGAGAACCTGCATCGGCCCCTTTTGTGGACAGAGTGCACTGGTCAAAGTATGCAACCATTCGATACAATAGAAACACTATTCTGCCTTCACGCACCTGCACAGCCATCTGAGCAGAGGGGCAGAAGGCGATTCTACGTATCCACGAGAGGGGAATGATGATGTATTGTCGAGGTATTCGCGGGGCCACGACGGTCGAAGCCAATACAAAGGAAGAGATTTTCGCTGCTACCAGAGAGCTACTCACGGCGATTGTGCAGAAAAACGAGCTGAATACGGAAGATATTGCCAGCGCGCTTTTCACTGTGACCGCCGACCTGGACGCGGAGTTCCCGGCTCTGGCAGCCCGTTCGCTGGGCTGGGTCGAGGTACCACTGATGTGTGCGCGTGAGATTCCCGTGCAGGGCAGTCTGGGGATGTGTATTCGTGTATTGCTTCATGTGAATACGATACGCAGTCAGTCCGAGATGCAACACGTGTATCAGCGCAAAGCAGTTATCTTGCGCCCCGACGTGAAAAATTAGTGTCGTATAATGTTCGTCCTACAGTGTGGTAAGGGCAGGATGGGATTTTCCCCCATGAGTAACGAGCGACAGGCAATCATGACAACGAGGTCACGATGGAACCGCAGTGCTGGCGGGAACATGCCAGTCTTGAGCAGTTGCAGTAGACCTTGAAGGAGTAAACGCATGATTGTCGTAATGAAACCACATTCTAGTGAAGAGAGTATTGAGCGCGTGATGAATTTCCTGGAAAAGCAGGGCTTGACGGGGCATCCCTCACGCGGCGTTGAGCGCACGATCATTGGTGTGCTGGGCAGCGTTGGCCCCTGGGGTGCCCCCGGCGGCATCGGTGGCATTAACCCATCCGTCGAAAGTGCGCTGGAAGCGATGCCGGACGTGGAAAGCGTGATCCGCGTCACCAAGCCTTATAAGCTGGCAAGCCGCGAATTTCATCCTGAGGACACTATCATCACCATCCCGGCGGCCTGTGTCTCCGGTGGCCGGGTCTATCTTGGCGGCAACGCTATTGTGATGATGGCAGGCCCCTGTACCGTCGAGAGCGAGAAACAGCTTATGACCACCGCTGAGGCTGTGCGCAAGCAGGGCGCGGTCATCTTACGCGGTGGCGCGTTCAAGCCCTCTACCTCGCCCTATGGCTTCCGAGGCATGGGCGAGGCCGGTTTGAAGCTGCTGGCGAAGGCGCGTGCCGAATTTGGCATGGCCGTCATCACCGAGGTCATGACGCCGACCGACGTGCCGATGGTCAGCGAATACGCTGATATTTTGCAGATCGGCACCCGTAATATGCAAAACTACATGCTGCTCGACGAGGTTGGGCGCTCGCAGAAGCCCGTCGTTCTCAAACGCGGCATGTCGGCAACGATTGAGGAGTGGCTGCTGGCGGCTGAATATATTCTCTCACAAGGGAATCGCAATGTCATTCTGTGTGAGCGCGGTATTCGTACTTTCGAGAAGGCCACGCGCAACACTATGGACATCAGTGCCATCCCGCTTATCAAGCAACTCTCGCACCTGCCGATCATCTCTGATCCCAGCCAGGGCACCGGGCGGCGCGACCTGGTCATCCCTATGACACTCGCCTCTATCGCCGCTGGAACCGACGCGCTCCTGATCGAGGTTCACCCCAACCCCGACGAGGCGCTGAAAGACGGCGCACAATCGCTGACACTTGATCAGTTCCAGGCGTTAATGCCACAGGCACAAACCGTTGCCAGAGCCATCGGACGCACAATGATTACAGGATAGTAATCGTCGATTGGTTTCAGGACACTGATGGCCTGACGCTTACGAAAAGCATCAGGCCATCAGTGTCCTGAAACCAATGTTTTTATATAAAATTGCGCCGATAGTAGGCCATCTGCGTCGGTGCCTCTTCAACGCCAACCATGATCGAGTGTAAGCGCGCAACGCCCAATGCCAGCAATTTTGCATAAAGTTCATTGCAAATATACTCAGCCAGCCGCTCCGCCGAAGAATTATCGATGGGCAATTCGACAACATCACTTTGTGGGAAAACGTAGCGTTTCTCCTGGAAACGCAGTTCCCAGCTATCCACCCCTTCCACCAGTTCCAGGTGTGGATTCTTCATCGGTAATAAGAAACGGTGGTTGAGACGCTGACAGATCTCGCGCGTCAACTGCTTCAATACCGTAAAGTCTAGCACGATACTATCACTATTCAATGCTCCCTCGACCTCGACCAGCACCCCGTAGTTATGCCCATGTAAGCGCTCACACTTGCCCCCAAAAGTGATAAAATGGGCAGCGCTAAATTTGAGATTGCCACCCTCAACCTTCACCTTGCGTAATATTTTCTCATCCATAACCATGCTCCATCGTTCATGCTCACAGCTTCAATGACATGGTAGCAGAAGGCTATCCTGACTGCAAGCGCCACACATCATCTTTGCCAGCACTGTCAGGAAACATAAGCAGGAGAGTCCCGGCCTCTTTGCATAAGAAAACTCCTGATTGGCACAGCTTAGCGCAGTGATATGCTATACTATAAAGCAGTGCTGGCAGGAACATTTCCTGTCTTAGATTAGTAAAAAGGAGCTTGTAGAACAATGGCCACCGTTGCTGAAACGTTTGAGACAATGAAGACGCTGTTCAATCCCGCCGCTGCTGCGGGCCTGAACAAGACGATGCAATGGAACATTAGCGGTGAGGAAGCTGGCAAATGGGCTTTCAAAATCGCCAACCAGACCTGTGAACTGATCGAGGGCGGCGTCGAAAAGCCCGATCTCACCATGTCCATGAGCGACAAGGACTGGATCGCCATCACGGAGGGCCGCCTGGATCCCATGAGCGCCTTCATGACCGGTAAGGTGAAGGCCACCGGCGATCTCTCTCTCGCCATGCGCATCCAGCAGATTTTCCCTCTCAAACGTTAATCGAGCCTGATCGCTACAACTACCCATATCTAAGCGGCCTTTCACCTGTTTGGAAGGCCGCTTGACACCGACCGGTACCGTAACCGCAAGCATACCAATCTTGCGACAGGGCACTACCGTATGGTATACTCGAAGAAAGTCGGTGGTTTGCCCATGTTCCATTTTCGCCGCGCGCTGAACGTGGCAGGCAATTGGCGAGAGAGAAGGTCGTTGCCAGACACTTGCAACCCTGGAATAGATTGTAGAAAGGTGTCCGACATGGCTATCAGGAGCGAAGAACTGCATCAGAATTTGCAACATCTCAATGGTATGCTGACCACGCACGAGGCGGCTAAACAACTCGATTTGAGCTACTGGCATTTTATGCACCTCGTCGAAGCAGGACGTATCCCCGGTGTGCGCGTCGTTGATCGCTGGCTCTTCTCCCCTGATGACCTGGATAATTACCGCCGTAGCAAGTATGGCAAACTGGAGGATATGGCCAGTACCGCCCTCAATAACCCGGCAGTGAACCTGACCGAACGGCAGGCAACCATCTGTAAATACTTAGCCAGCAATGAACGTCCCTCGGAAATAGCCCGTAAACTTCAACAATCCCGTCAAGCTATCCACTCACAAATTGCCCTGATCAAAGAAAAAGTCTCACGTCTCCAGCGCGCTCAGAATGAAGTCCTTGCCCCAGAAGCCACACCACGCCGCACTCGCACCAAACGCTCCACCTCTCTTCCGGCTTAGCCTGACACCCACGAAAACCAACCCGCCGTTCCTCAGCCCCTCTATGACAACAGCGATGGCTCAATAAACGGGGCGAGATCAGGACGTTGCTTCGTAAAAGCACGCAGTAAGCCGAAATTACCAGTTAACATCATATCTCCGTGAGGGGTGGCTTCGTAGGGATGCAGGGCAGAGCCACGCAATAACTCGCGGCGTGGCCCGGTCAC
>DAOTVZ010000072.1:0-12455 GCA_034436045.1 Ktedonobacteraceae bacterium
ATCATGCCCCTACTGTGGCCGGTTTCGTTTGAAAAAAATCATCATGATGCCCTGTCGATGCCTCGACGAGGGGCGAGGGCGTGATGAATCACGCCCCTACTGTGGCCGGTTTCGTTTGAAAAAAATCATCATGATGCCCTGTCGATGCCTCGACGAAGGGCGAGGGCGTGATGAATCATGCCCCTACTGTGGCCGGTTTCGTTTGAAAAAAATCATCATGATGCCCTGTCGATGCCTCGACGAGGGGCGAGGGCGTGATGAATCACGCCCCTACGGGATTGCCGATAGTGTTGGTTAAGATTTTTTATTTATTTTATTATATTCCTGTGCTGCCAAACCCACCGCGTCCCTGGCCGGCGTCATCAATCTCATTCCATACGACGCGCGTGATCGGAATAAAGATGCCTTGCGCGATGCGTTCTCCTCGTTGTACCATCACCGCCTCGTCACGAAAATTGTAGACCTGCACGAGCAGTTCATCCCCCTCGCCGCTATAATCCTGGTCGATGATTCCGACGCCGTGCGGGATCATCAACCCTTTGCGGCGCGGCGTGCTACTTCTCAGCGTCAGTAACAGCATATAGCCAGGGGGTGTCTGCACGATCACGTTGCCGGGGATGCGCCCCAGCTTGCGAGGTGGAATCTCTGTGTCCTCGCGGCACAGCAGGTCAAAGCCGACCGAACCTGCCGTAGCATAGGTTGGCAACGGCAGGGTTTTGTCAATGCGCTTAATAGCCACCTGTATGATCTGAGTAGCAGATGGTGGATCGCCTGCATTATCGGGTTTATCCATGCCAGATATTATACCACTATTGTGCTGAGCATGGCAGAGCATGGCAAGCGGCCAGGGCGAGCGAGGCAAGAAGATAGCGATGATTGCTATGACACTTGCATTACTTTATTAGAGAACGGATGCATAGGACTGGACTGCGCCATGCATCAAGACACTTTTTCACCTTGCAGGCATCTATCATTAAGCCTCAACCTGTGGTATGATCTAAGGTAAGGAGCGGATTTTATATGTATAGCGTGCTGTGATTGACAACAATTTTACGAGAGGGGAGCGATAAACACATGTCATCAATACCCATTACAGCACAACAATGTTTTTTTGTAGCCATCTTCATTTTTATTGTGGCCGGCTTCTTTCGGGGATGGAAAAGAGAGTTAGTTTCGCTGGTCTTCATCTTGCTGGGTATCGTGTTACTCAACCCAATTTCGGTTAATGCGATTGGTCAGTTCCTGGCGCGTCTGCCAGCAACTATCAGCTATCTGACCACTGGGAACGCAACGAACCCTACCCCACTGCCTCAACAGAACTATACTTTTGGTCCACTGGGTACACTGATTATCTTCTTTCTCATAATTGCTATCGGCTATTATGCCGGTAATCAGGCGTTTCCCAAACCCGCAACGGCGGGCGAGCGCTTTATCGGCATCATTCCGGCCCTGGTTGCAGGGGCAGTTGTCCTCTATTACCTCGATCATAGTGGCATCTTCTCCAGCACGGGTAACGGCGCTACCTTCGCCACCGTCTTCCAGATACCCGACCCAGGCACGTATCTTCCGTTCCTGTTTATCGTGGCAATTCTGGCATTGATTGTGGCCCTGATCTCTAACCGCGTTGGCAAGAAGGGTGGCGCGAAGAAATAACCTGTTCAGTTCTATTGGGCAAGGTCGTTAGCAATTCAGCGAGCTTGAGGTGACAGCATGGCGAACGCACAGAAAAATACTGCAAATGAGATGCCCGATGATCCCTGGCGTTCTGGACGTACTCGTTTTGGCCTGCAACAGTTCCGACTGGGGCGTGACCGGAAATGGCATTTCTCAGGGCAACAACCGGACGAAGAAGTGATCAAGGTTGTGCGCAAGCACTGGTGGTTCCTGGTTATACCGGCCCTGCCTTTTCTCGGCTCGCTGTTCCTGCTGTTACTCACCCTCTGGGCGCAGGTTACGTTTCCGGCTCTTGGGGCCTTCTGGTACCTGGTCGATGTGCTCGTTTTCTGTCTGATTATTGGCACTGGCGTCTGGTTCGCCTGGCGCGACCTCATTGCCTGGTGGGTCGAAACCTTTATCATTACGAACAAACGGATCATCAATTCCAGCGGTCTTTTACAGCCCAAACGGCAGGAGACCCCACTGGAAAGAGTGCAGCAGGTGGGGGCTGAACTGGATAGCCTGCTGGGCTTTTTGCTCGGCTTTGGCACTGTACATGTCTATCTGACCGGTAGCGATCTGATCATGCGCGGTGTGCCCGATCCCAAAGCCATCAAAGATTCTATTCAGGGTATCAGCGAGCGCGTGAAGGCGGGCAAGCCAAAAGACAAGCCGGTGCCCGTGCCCAGGGACCCGGAGCTGGCCGGGCTGCTGAAATCGATGTTCGCAGCTTCCGACCCGCCCAAACTGCCAGATGCCGACGCGAATTATCCCCCACCACGCAATCCCGACCGTCTGCGCGGCCCCCGCCGCACTTTTGGTGGTATCTTGCGCATTCCTTGCGGTGTACACTACTTCTCCGGCGAATACACCGTCAAGTACATTCAGCGTTCGCAGTATGTGCTGCTGCGTAATCTTGCCATCCCCGTTTTGATGCTGCTGGTGATTTTACCGGTAGCTCTTGTTGTCCCATTCACTCCGGCTCTCCCACTCGCGCTGCAAAGCTACTGGTGGTTGTTTATGGGTCTGGTAGTGCTGGCCCTCATCCTCTCGATGATTGTCATTTACATCAACTATGTGGATGACGTGTATATTCTTACCACACGTCGCATCATCGACATTAATCGCGTTTTTATCTTCACCTACGAGGGGCGTCTGGAAGCAGAATACAAAAATATACGCGATATTCGTGTGCGTGTGAACAATGTCATTGAGCGCTTGCTGGACATCGGTGATGTTTACATTGAGACGCCAGGGAGCAAGGAAACCGACATTATTTTTAGAACAGTCGATCATCCCTTCTTGATCCAGGATCAGATTTTCGGTATCAAGAACCATAAAGATAAGGTTGATAAGGTCAATAAGGACAATGAGGAGAAGAAAAAGATCGGCAACTGGTTCAGCACGGTAGTCTCCCATATGGAAGACAAGGCACGCAGCGCGCCCGATCTGACGGGCATGGATCTCCTGACCGCGATAGCCTGCGCCCAGGAGCTGGAACTGGATGTGCGTGTCTGGAGCGAGGATGATGCTCCCAATGTGCCGCCCGGCCATATTATTCATCAGAGTCCCCCTGCCGGTACCTTGATGACGAAGGGCCATACCATCGAGGTCGTGCTGAGTCGGCAAGCGCCAGTCGGTGGCGTGATCTATCCATAGGGGCAGCATTGATCACGTCCTACCCGTGAAGCGTGCGCTTCTTCAGGAACAACGCAATGATGAATGGCGCTGTTCCAAGATATGACGCGCGCCACAGGTAGGGCGTGATCAATGCTGCCCCTAAGCTTATTTTTGGATTAGCGCATGCCGACACCGATACGTGTCAATAGAGCAACGCATTCGATATGGTAGGTTTGCGGGAACATATCGATGGGCTGCGCTGCTACGAGACGATAGCGACCTGTGCTGCACAGGGCCGCAATGTCGCGCGCCAGCGTGCTGGGGTCACAGGAGACGTAACAGATCGCGCGCGGGGCAAGCGTCTGTAGTGCCTGCAAGGCTTTGGGATGGCAGCCGGAGCGCGGTGGGTCTACCAGAGCCAGGTCGATACGCTCGCGCCGATAATGCAACTGGCCCAGCACGCGCTCTAGCGTGCCTTCCAGGGTGGTGATGTTGTTCTGGTTATTCAAGGCTGCGCTGGCACGGGCGTCCATTACCGCGCTCGGCTGTGACTCAACCGCGATCACGCGCGCGACGCGGGGCGCGAAAAAGGCCGAGAAGAGACCAACGCCGCTGTAACCATCCAGTACTACATCGTTGCGCTGCGGCTCCAACATGGCTACTGCGCGCTCTACCAGCGTTGAGGCCTGGATCAGATTCACCTGGAAGAACGAATCGGCGGAGACACGGAACTTGCGCCCCATGACGACATCGGTCAGAAACTCCTGACCAACGACTACGCGCCCATAGCGTCCGCCCACGCGCTCGATAATGACGCCGACAATGCCGGGGGCCACTGTCAGCAAATCCTGTGCTAGTTGTTGCGGGTCTTCAATCACAGAGCCGGGGCGCGCATGTACTACGAGCAGAGCGGGCACAGCTTTAGCCATCGGCATCGCTGCCGACGAGCTGCTCACCGCGCCGATGGCACCGCGCAAGGTAAATGCCTGCACCATCTCGCCTACTTGCTCTCCAAAATAGTCTTTAAGCTTCCAGCGCACTCGCTGATAGACCTGATCCAGCGCGGGATGTAGCAATGCGCAATCTTCCAGGTCTTGTATTTCATGGCTATCACTGAGCTTGAAGCCGATCTCTCCGGCGGGACCAACAGAAAATAGAGCAATGTTGCGGTAGTGCCAGGGAGAGAATTCGTGCGGCATTCCAATGGTGGGATGGACAATGGCATCGGGTTGTTTGCCAATGCGTACCAACAACTGGCGCACGATATGCGCCTTCCAGGTCAACTGTGCCGGATAGGCGATATGTTGCCATTGACAACCACTCTCGGTTAACAGAGGATAAGCGGGATCGACGCGCTCTGGAGCGGGGCGCAATATCTCCAGCAGTTCTGCACGAGCGTGGCCACGCCGTTCCTCGACAATCTCTACACGTACCCGTTCACCGGGAATCCCGCCGGGGACAAAGAGGACACGTCCCTCATAGCGGCCCACGGCATCTCCTCCGTAGGCAAGGTCTGTTAGTTCAACATCAATGCTCATGTTCAACCTCGGCAAACACCCACGACTTCGCAGGCCGTGAGTATCCGTCCCATCTTTCCAGCATTCTATCGTTATCACTCATATAGGGGCAACAGCAAGCGCCCAGCGCCCCTTACGTCCCTTGCATTGCCAGGCGTGCTTATAGTGTCAAGGGTTGCCTGGGTTGACTGTAGAGTCGTGTGCCAAAACGACTCAGGAAGACAGCACCGACCCCGACCATACCCACACCAATACTAACGAGCCAGCCAATATATGGGAGCGATTCCGCCACTGCCAGAACCGTCAGTCCTACTATCACCTGTGCCAGGCGCGTATTATAGTGAGGCATCATACGCTTGAGCAGATAGTCGCCAAGCCCCCAGCCAATCGCAACGGTTCCCAGCAGCCATGCTGCCCCCAGGCCGATAGCAACGATGATGGCTAAGGGAAGCGCCACGATAAGCGCGATGAGTACTGCCAGCACCAGTGGGGCGAGCAGCAGACTCAAGAGACCCAGCACGAAACTGCGTCGCGTTTTACTGCGTGCCGTTACGCGCACCAGCATGACATGCTCTGGAAGGAGCGTTATCAACAGGAGACCGGCTCCGATCCAGGTGATCAGCATCCAGAAATGGAGTTCGAAGCCTCCTCCACCATTGAGGAAGAATTGGCCCGCACTCTGCGAGCAACCGGACACCGCACCGTGTAGTTGCGACCTCGCGCCTCTCACCCACTGACCATCGCACAAGTGAATGTCTCCATTTACCTGCGCTTCATCCTGCAATGTGACATTGCCACCATAGAGATAGATATTGCCGTCTACTTCGCCGGCAATGATGACATTGCCACCAAAGGAAACCACGTTACCTCGCACCACACCGCCAATCACCACTTTGCCACCAAAAGAGGTAATATCACTACAAATCACTTCGTTACTGGCCACTACCACCACCCCACCGAAGGATGGTGCGTGCCGTGACCCGGTGCAGGCACTTCCCTCACCCGCTGCATAAGCCGTTGGCACCCCATGCAGCAACAGGAGCAGACCCTCGCTCATGAAGAGCATGATAACGAGTAGAAGCCCCGACCACGCCAACCTGACCCACCATCTTCGTTCGACTTTTTGCATAGTGGAACTCCCTAGCACGCCCACACGAAGCGCCTTTGCCTCGTGTGGGCGTGCGCATTCCTGCCTCCCGTCATCTCTCCACACTTCGGCTTATGTCTCTGCCGTCAATGCGATAGCTCTTGCGGCGGTCTCATCAAGTACAACCATATCGCCACCATGATGACGACCAGCAGCGCCATGCCGGAGAGCAACCAGCTATTGCGCGTGACCAGAATGAGTCCCGCTTGAATATATTGTGCAACGATCATCAGCGCGTCTATCACATTATTCAACAGCGCCAGCAGCGCCACGGCCTGATCTGTCTGCACAATCATGAATGCCAGCAAAAGGAGTGGAATACTACATAGCGTAAACAGACCTAGTGCCGCGATAGCCGCGCCTACAGGGCGTAAACGTTGGACTCGCTGCTGCTGCTGCTGACGCAAATCTTCCAACTGACGGCTAATGCGCTGCTGTTGCTGAACAGCGCGCATGATACTCTCGGTCGAGAGCGTGCCGTAGGGTGTCGGTGATGGATGTTCCAGGTCCTTGTTTTGCATAGCAATCAACCTTTTAGCGCCCCGGCACTGCATCGAGCCTCGCCTCTTTAGCCGGCTTCTGCTGCATATAACGCGCCAGGAGTTCACGGGCGCGGTGCAGGCGAGCCTTCACCAGGGCAGGAGTCAGGTGAAGTGTATTGGCGATCTCTTCATAAGAGAAATCGTACCAGTAGCGTAGCACAATCACGGCGCGGTATTTACTGGGCAACCGTTGCAGATAGCTTTGAATCTCGTCCTGCTGTTCCCCCTGAAGTGCCGATTGCTCCGGCCCGGTGCCGATATCCACGATCCACTCCAGAAAAGGCACATCCTCTAACGGAAGAGCCAGGAAACGCCGTCGTCGCAGTTGATCTATCGCCAGGTGCGAGGCGATGGAAAGCAGCCACGTGCTGAATTTGTGCGTAGGCTTGTACGTGGCAAGTTGCGTGTACGCGCGCACGAACGTCTCTTGTGTGACATCCTCAGCCTCCGTCACGTTATTCAGCATGCGATAGGCGAGATTCTGCACGGCATCCTTATAGCGTTCGATCAGCAGCGCGAACATGTCCTGATTGCCCCCTAACACCAGGGCGACCAGTTCAGCGTCGCTCATCGACTCTATCATGCTGCCAGCCTTCACGGCATTGCTAACCGCCCGGCGCGCTTCCACCCGCTCCTGAATATCTGTAAGCGCCCCCGCATCCACCTCTCCACGTCGTTTATGTGCTGGCGAAAGTGACCCGATAAGCCCGATTGTATTTGAAGCTTTCACTGTCGATTCTATCATGCGTCACCGCTCAATTTTCTTTTCTCATACAGAAGGAGGACAGGGAAAATGTCCCTCCTACGCTCATCTACGAGCAGGCTGTAAGAAAGTTGTAGTCCTGATTTTTAGCTACTCACGATAACTTTTTTCATTTACAGGGTTCAACGTACCAGCATCGGCCCTATCAAAATGAAGAAATGTTCAGTAATCCTTTCCATCATAACATAAATAGCCCCAACTTTCATCCCCCACATTTTACCAGTATTGTAATAGAGCAGTCATAGATTGTCCCCTGTCAAGCGTGGAGAGATTGTATGTAGCCTGAAAGGGGGAAAGCAACTGTGTCCAAACCCGATACACTCTTATATCCGCTCTATATCGATGTACCGATGATGATGGGCTGCATGGCCTCACTAGCCGAGGTCTACGCCCTGGAAAATAGCTGGCAACCGAATCGTGAACTCATGGCCACCTTCACTAACATGATCGATGGGGAAATCACCCTGCATGGGGCCGTCGCTCAACTTGTCGAGGCCACCACGAAAACGCACGAGCCGCACGAAAGCCTCAGCCACCGAGAGCGCAACCTGATTACCTTTAAGCAGGCCGGTTCCTCGCTCCTTGCCCGCATCCGCCACGAACTCTACCAACAGGGATATATCCTGCCTCTTGACGAATACAACCACGAAGAGTGGGAGCGTATTCCACCCTCTAGCCTGGTCGAGCTATCGGGTGAAGTTTCGCGCAGCCCCATCACCGAGCTGATCCTGCTCTTCAAGCGCTTCATTACTGTCATGATGCAATCATTGCCGATCAATCCACAGGGCAATGTCGATATGAGCAATCTCAACCCTTATCAGATCAATCTGCTGCAAAATATGTCGCTCTTCCAGGCCGTCATCGCCGATCTGGAAAGCTCACCACTCTCAGACATGGTGCTGCGACAGAACGGTCGAGGTGTGCGACGAACCGCCGTGCTGGACCTCTCAACCAAAATTTTACCGCTGCACGAGCAGGAACTGCTCTGCAACGGCTCAGTCACGGTTATTGGCAAGCTGACGCGCGTTCTGCAACAGGATGAAAGCATCAACCTCTACCGCCGTTCCGTCCTCGGTTCGGCGACCAGGGGCATCCTGACCCAGCTCGTGCAGAGTTTCAACGCGACCCCTGGTATCAGCGTCCAGCCTGCCTCCGGCGTGGTGTCCTATCCGGCCATTGAAGTACTTCCTATCGCCATTTACATCTGACCGGCCTCTCGGATGCTCTAGTAATTCAATCCAACGAATCGACCAGCCGATAGCCCAGGTAGGGTTCAGTGATAATATAGCGTGGATGGGCGGGGTCTGGCTCCAGTTTAACGCGCAAGCGGCGTACTACACCTTTCACATAGCCCGTGGCGTCATCATACTGCGTGCCCCATACTCGTTGCAGCAGCAGACGGATCGTCATTACGCGCCCAACGTTATTCGCCAGTTCGGCCAACACGGCATATTCAATAGGGGTCAGATCAACAGTGCGCCCTGCCACACAGACGCGCCGTGTCTCCGTGTCGATGACCAGGTCGCCACACACAACCTTTTTGGGTGCAACCTTCTTGCCACGTCGTAATACAGCACGGATGCGCGCCAGCAGTTCCGCGAGGCGAAACGGTTTGACCAGATAATCGTCCGCGCCCAGATCTAAAACGGAGACAATATCTGATTCGCTCCCTTTAATGCTTAACACGATGATGGGGGTCGTCGAACTTTCGCGGATGCGCTGACAGACCTCAAGGCCACTGCAACGTGGCATAACCAGGTCGAGCAAGATCAACTCCGGGGCCTCGCGCTCAAATACGTCCAATGCCTCCTCACCATCACTCGCGGTGATCATTTTATAGCCATGCGCCACCAAAGCTTGCTTGACAGCGGCCATGATACCGGGATCATCGTCTACCAGGAGAATGCTCTGCCGGGCATAACCCATGACATTACCTCCCTTAGAGATATTCAGATCACACAACGCTCATACTACCAGTACGCCTTGTGTCCCATCCGCATCAAATTCAGCCGCCTCGGCGGTCGGTAGGGGTAACGCAATATAAAAAATGCTGCCGCCACCTTTTCTATCCTCTACCCAGATACGCCCGTGATGTGCCTCAACAATCCCTTTACAAATAGCAAGACCTAATCCGCTCCCTTTGACGTGTGAGCGTCGATCTCTCTCCAGCCGATAGAAACGCTGAAAAATCTTCTCATGCTCGCCCCTGGGGATACCAGGCCCGCGATCAGCCACACTTAGCCACACCTCTTTCCCTACCATAAACGCCTCAATTTCGATGGGCGCGTACTGGGCGGCATACTTGCAAGCATTTTCCAGCAAATTCCATACAACCTGTATCAGCCGTGTAGCATCGAGATAGGCTAAAGGTAGCGGGGATTCAATTTTTTTCTCAATATGACATGCGCCGTGTAAGCGCGTAAATTCTGCTACTGCGTCATCAATCAGTATTGGCAACTCTACCCAATCGCAATCGAGTGGCAACACATCGGCTTCAATCCGTGACAGATCCAGGAGTTGATCCACCAGCAATCCCAGACGGTGGGCCTGACCCGCGATATTGTGTAGAAGATGTTCTTTGCTCGTCGCAGATTGGACGCTATCGGCATCAAGCAGGCTTTCCACCGAGGCGCGAATAGCCGTCAGTGGCGAGCGCAGGTCATGTGAGACGGCTGCGAGGAAGCCGCTCTTGAGCCGATCCGCTTCGCGCAGTGCCTCCATCTCGCTAGCGGCACGCAATAATTGTGCATTCCTCAGTGCCAGACCAATCTGCTGCCCCACAGCGGAGAAGAAAGCCAGATCATCCTTGTTCCGTTTGTTGCCACTTAATAGCCCTATCAGCAATACGCCTGATAGAGCATTACCCGCCTCCAGGGCTACCGCCAGTAGATGCTGCAAACCGAGTGCGTGTAACGCAGCACTAATAGCTGACTCGGTGCTGCAATCCGCGCAGAACTTGAGCGGACGTTGTAAATCGATGACACGGCGGGCTAGCGGGCAAAGTATATGCAAGGGCAGCATTGTGCTGTCAAGAGAGGCCAACACGCGGCTGTAATGAGCGACGGGCCTGAGTTGATCATCTTGCTGATCAAGTAAGAGAATCACACCTGCATCCGCCCCGGTGATCTCGACGATACGTTGCAGTACGAGGTCGAGATGCTGAGCCGGATCAAGCAGAGTACTGAGTAAATGCGCAATGGTGTTGAGTGCCTCAATCTGACTGTTATGCTGCTGGAGAGAGTCGAAGAGGCGTGCATTTTCCAGGGCAGTAGCCGATTGAGTAGCGAAAGTCAGACCCAGGTGTATTTCTTCGATAGTCCAGGTATAGGGCACGGGACGTGAGACAGTAATAAAGCCACTAATTCCACGCGCGGTTGCCAATGGCAGAAGCAACAGAGAGCGAATGCCCATCTGTGCCATCTGCGTGGCGTGCAGCAGGGACGATCTCAGCACGTCATTCATCACTACCGGCTCACCGCGTTCCTGTACAAGCGCTACTATTCCGCTCTCATACAGGAGCGCCAATAGCTTCGGTACACTTTGCTGGTGAGCGGACGATGACGCGGTGCCGAGCGAGGCGATGCTCCTGGATGGCATCTGTTCCTCTTCGTCAAAGAGATGAATACCCGCCTGCTCAGTACCCAAAAGGTGGGCGGCCTGTTCCACAATCTTTTCGCGTGTCACCGACAGATCGAGGCTGGCGCTGATGATGCCGGCGGCTGCTGCCAGGCGCTCGGCATTATACGCGCGTCGCTCCTGCGAATTGAGCTGCCGGAAAGGAGCAGATGGAGCGGAATCACTGAGCGCAAGGCTCTGTGCGAGTGCGGTGGGATGTTTCTGGCTCATAATCATCTCATTCGTTCGCCTGGTCTGGATAGAATCGGCACGCGGGACACGAGAACGGCTCATGGCAAAATCATATATGCGTGATCGTTGCGCAGGTTGGAGTCGCCCGGTGAGCAGTTCATGCAGGCGTTGCCGTGTTTCTAGCGCCGCAACCGCCAGTAGACCAGTGAGAAAGGGGCGGATGAGGCGATAATCTCCGGTCACATCCAGAATACCGATGGTCTCATTGGTTAAAGGGTGAGTGATGGGAGCAGCCGTGCAGGTCAGGTCTTGCCAACCATCACAGTAGTGTTCAGCCGCCATAAGCTGCACCACATGTCTATCGACCAGCGCTGTACCAATAGCGTTTGTACCCGCTCCTGCCTCGCTCCAGTTGCCGCCTGGCACAAAGTCGATGCGTGCAAGGCGACGACGAATAGCTCTATCGCCGATAACCTCTAACAATCGCCCTTGCGCGTCGCTTAGCACCACCACGTAGCCGGAATCGGCCAGGAAGTCGGTCAGATAACTCATTGCGGGATGCGCCGCCTCAATCAGAAGCGCGTTGTCATTGCGCAGTTGTTCGAGTTGCGTCTCGCGGGCCACCGCCAGCGGTGCGCACCGCCGTGAAGGATTGACTGCCAATGTACGACACCGTTCCCAGGAGGCGAGGATCACGGGGCGTGGCAGCCCTGACGACAGGCTCCCTGTACTTAGAAAATCGTCCCGAACTGTCGTGAGTTCCCGCGCTGTACGCTCGATCTCCGAGGGTGATGCAATAGACAGATGGACGCGATATGGTTGTATCCTCATACCTCTACCTCGTCTGTGCAGGTGAGGCATAGCTATGGCAGCCTTGCCTTCATGGCCCCCCAACGGTCGGAGGGTACGACGAAAGAATCCCTACAATAGGTATCTATAACCAGGCGCTTAAGAACAGTGATAGACAAGTTACTACAGGTCTTTATAGCATATTTGCTAACCTCCTGTCTATGCAGATGTGACAGAAATGTGATCATTTTGTGATTTTTTTACCACTTTTTTACCGCCTGCTCAGCCAGAGGCCTCATTTTCTATAAGGGTGTGTTTTATGGATATGAGCAATTGAAGCTGGCAATCCCGGCGTAGAGACCGATTCACCGTGTTCGCTGGCTCCTCAGGCGGGGCGAGGCCGCACGGACGTGATCAATCTGTCCCTACGCCGGGTTGTTTCCTGGTCTATTTTGTTACAGCCTATAACCTGTTCCTACCGCTCTGGCGAGAGAACCAGACCGAGGGCCTGGGCAATCCGCTCGCCCAATTCCTGATCGACCTGGTACCAGAGCTTGAGCGCGCGCTCTTGAATGTGACGTTCTACGCCCTGGCTCATGTGCCCGGCTATATTG
>DAOTVZ010000073.1:0-11592 GCA_034436045.1 Ktedonobacteraceae bacterium
TGAAGGGCGTGATCAATCACGCCCCTACGGGATATGCAAACAAAATCGTAATTACGTGATTTAATCAAGCGAAGGAGCCTGATGGTGACGATACAACAAATAGAAGACACCATGACTCCCTACCAGATCCTCGATGTGGAGGGCAACGTGGTAGGGTCGGTGCCGAAGCTCAGTACAGAGCAGTTTTTACAGCTTTATCGCGCTATGTATCTGGGGCGCGTATTTTCTAATAAGATCATCGCATTGCAGCGCCAGGGGCGTGCTACTACTTTTGGATCGCTGCTGGGCCAGGAGGCCAGCGCCGTCGGGCTGGCCGCGCCTATGCAGGCGCAGGACTGGTTGACAACATCGTACCGCGAAATTGCTTCGCTGATTGTGCGTGGTGTGCCTCTGACGACGTTAATTTACTCGTTTCGCGGCTTTACGCCGGTCTTCCCAAAGGAGACGCGCTGTTTGCCGGTGCAGATCGTGATTGCCACACAGATGTTGCATGCCGTTGGGCTGGGTATGGCGGCGAAGATTGCAGGTGACAATGCGGTAGCCGTTGGTGTCTGTGGTGATGGCGCGACCTCGGAGGGCGATTTTAATGAGGCGCTGAACTTCGCTGGCGTCTTCCAGGCCCCTGTTGTGCTGGTCGTGCAGAACAATGGCTGGGCCATCAGCGTGCCGCGCCGTCTGCAATCAGCCGCGCCCACCTTCGCCGCGCGTGGCCCCGGCTTTGGCGTGCCGTCGGTACTCGTCGATGGCAATGATGTGCTGGCGGTCTATGACGTTATGCAGCAGGCGCTGGCGCGCGCACGCTCCGGTCACGGCCCCACACTGATTGAAACGCTCACCTATCGTCTCGGTGCGCATACCACCGCCGATGACCCGACGCGCTACCGTGATGCCGCTGAGGTGGAAGCCTGGAAGGCGAAAGACCCCATTGTGCGTTTCAAACGCTTCCTGATCCAGCGCGGTTTGTGGAGCGAGGAGCAGGATCAGCAGTTAATCGCGGTGGTGGAAGAGGAGATTAATGAGGCAGCTAATATTGCGCTCAACATGCCCCCACCCGCGCCGGATTCCTTCTTCGACTATCTGACCGACAGTCCCACACCGCGTTTGTTAGAGCAGCGTGCTGAACTCAGGCGTTTCGCGCAGCAAGATCAATAGAAGCAGGTTAGGAAGGGAGCAGATAGACAATGCAGATGACAATGATTGAGGCGCTCAATCAGGCGCTGGCCCTGGAACTGGAGCGTGACAAACGGGTCGTCATTTTTGGTGAGGATATTGGTGCCAACGGCGGCGTCTTCCGTGTGACCGAGGGTTTGCAACGCAAGTTCGGGGTGCAGCGCGTCTTCGATACGCCGCTGGCCGAGTCGGGCATTATCGGCACCTCGGTCGGTATGGCGGTGTACGGACTGCGCCCCATCGCGGAGATACAGTTTGCCGGTTTCCTCTTTGTATGCATGAATCAACTTTTGTCGCAGGCCACACGCATTCGTTTCCGCAGCGGTGGCGCGTATACCTGCCCGCTCGTGGTGCGCGCGCCCTATGGCGGTGGTGTGCGCACGCCTGAATTGCACTCGGATAGCGTTGAAGGGCTGTTCTTGCAATCCCCTGGTTTTAAGATCATCATTCCCTCAAACCCCTATGATGCTAAAGGGTTGCTGGCCTCGGCGGTGGCCGACCCGGAGCCGGTGCTGTTTCTTGAGAACATCAAGCTCTATCGCTCGTTCCGCCAGGAGGTGCCGGAGGACTATTATACCATTCCTATCGGTAAGGCGAAGGTCGTGCAGGAGGGCCGGGACGTGACGGTGATGGCCTATGGCGCGATGGTGCCGGTGGCGCTGGAAGCGGCAAAGAAGGCGCAGCAGGAGGCGGGCACCAGTGTCGAGGTGATCGACCTGCGCACCGTCTGGCCGCTGGACGAAGAGACCATTGTCAACTCCGTCACTAAAACCGGACGCGCGGTGATTGTGCATGAAGCTCCGAAAGCTGGTGGCGTCGGCGCGGAAGTGACGGCAATTATCAATGAAAAGTGTCTCTTCTCGTTGCTGCAACCCGTCGCGCGTGTCACCGGCTACGATACTCCTTATCCCGTCCCCGGCCAGGAGGACTACTATGTTCCTAACGTGCCTAGAGTGCTGGATGCGATACGGCGCGTAATGGAGCCATAGAGCATAGGGTAGGAAAGAAGGAGTAGTATGCAAGAGTTTAGATTACCCGACCTCGGCGAGGGTATGCACGAGGCTGAGATACGGCGCTGGCTTGTCAAGCCGGGCGATAGCGTCAAGCTCGATCAGCCGATGCTGGAGGTCGAGACGGATAAAGCGGTGGTGGAGATACCGGCCCCCGTCAGTGGGCGCGTGGCCGAGATTAAGGTGCCGGAAGGCAAAGTTGCGCAGTTGGGTGAGGTGCTGGTAACGTTTGAAAATGGGGCCACCGCATCCTCGTCGCCATCTGCCAGTGTATCTGTTCAGCGTGGTGTCCAGAGTGACGTCGCGGCGGTCTCTGCAAGCAGCGCAGGCTCTAATGGGAGCGGAGGGAGCGCGACGGTGACGCGCCCGCGTGTGCTGGCTGCGCCTGCCGTGCGCAAGCGTGCTTTCGAGTTGGGTATCGATCTGGCACAGGTAGCGGCTTCACATCCCAGTGGGCGCGTGACAATGGATGATCTGGAAAAATTTGCCCAGCAGGCGAAAGCTGCACCTACCCAGAGCGTTCAGGCGGCACAGGCGGTTCCGGCTGTGATGCCTGTACAGACGAATGGCACCGGCGCAGCCCCGGCACCGACAAAGCCGCCGGAAGCGGGGGCGCAAGAGGAACGACAGGCGCTGACAGGCCTGCGCAGACGCATTGCCGAGCGCATGGAGCGTTCCTGGCGCACGATCCCGCATGCCGTCGCTTTCGACGAACTGGACGGTAGCGCGCTGGTGGCCCTGCGTCAGCAACTCAAACCGGTGGCGGAACAGCGCGGTGTGCGCCTGACCTATATGCCTCTGCTGGTCAAGCTGCTTATCCCTGTGCTGAAAGAGTATCCTATCTTCAATGCCAGTTTCGATGAGGAGCAGCGCGCCATCATCTACAAACGTGTTTATCATATCGGTATTGCCGTTGATGCACCAGAAGGATTGCTCGTGCCGGTGATACGCGATGCCGACCGACTGAGCATCATCGAGATTGCGCAGCGCATGGAGCATCTGATCGCCGGAGCACAGAAGCGCAGCCTGACCATTCCAGAAGTGACCGGCAGCACCTTCACACTGAACAATATCGGTGGCTTTGGCGGCAGCAGTGGCGTTCCCATCATCAATTACCCGGAAGCGGCGATTCTGGCCGTGGGCCGCCTGCAAGAGAAGGCCGTGGTCGTCAACGGCTCTATTGTCGTGCGTTCCATCATGCCCCTCACGCTCTCCTTCGACCACCGGCTGATCGATGGCGGTGCCGCCGGGCGTTTCCTGGCGCGTTTCAAAGCTCTGGCCGAGCATCCGCAACAACTAATGCTTGACATGATATAAGTAAAAGAGCGATGGGAGCAGCAGCACTGGTCTGGCTGAGTTATGGCCAGTGCTGCTGCTCCCATCGCTCTTTTCTCAGATTCCCTGCCGCAAATTAGAGCCTCGTTAAAAAGATATAGCCAAAAAGTACTAATTGATACACAAGAAAAATTCATTCCAAAGGCTTCTGTGGCTAAACTATTCATGTATTACTGGTCCCGAAAAACGACATAACCTTGACCTTTGCTTAGATTATGCTTATACTTGTGTTAAGAGTATGGTGTGTCGCCGATATTCAAAATGTTCCAAGATATATCGCGTTTGACAGCTAGACTCGTAAAATATTGCCGGGTTGTGTTTGTAGTATCTATGTATGTTTGCTTACTTTATTAAAGTAGGCGTCATACACAAACAGGCTATGTCGTCGCATTTTGTTACCTGGAAAGAGGTACTGGACTTGAGAAAGCTCTCATTAGTCCTCAGTCTCATCGCTTTGTGGTCTATTGTCGCTGTTGGAACAAGTTCACATGCTCTTGCCAAGACTACCGTGCCTAAACGGGGTGGAGTCAGCTACCAGGATGAGTGTGGGGCGGTCACTCCTGGGAAAGTACGTTGTTTAGCCCTTCTGGTCAAGAAATCGAGCCTGCCAGATTTGAAAAATTTTGTGAATAACGGTATTTCCGGTTATACTCCTGCTGATCTGCAAGATGCGTATAACCTGCCCTCTGCCACTGCTGGCAAAGGACAGACCGTCGCCATTGTTGATGCAATGGACGATCCCAACGCTGAATCAGACTTAGCGACGTATCGTTCACAGTTCAACCTGCCCCCCTGCACGACCCAGAACGGGTGCTTCAAAAAGGTTGATGAAAATGGCGGCACCAACTATCCAATGCCAGATAGTAACTGGGCCGGTGAGATCTCTCTTGACCTCGATATGGTCAGTGCCATTTGTCCCAATTGCCATATCCTGCTCGTTGAGGCCAGCAGTGCCGATTTCCAGAACCTGGCCAACGCGGTCAACACCGCAGCCAAACTCGGTGCAAACGCGATCAGCAACAGTTATGGTGGTGACGAAGACTCGACGATCAAGAACTACGCCTCTGCTTATAGTCATCCTGGCATCGCCATCACGGCCAGCACGGGCGACAGTGGCTACGGTGTCGCGGCCCCCTCTTCCTTCAGCACCGTAACGGCGGTTGGTGGCACAACGCTCAATCGCGGCGGGAATCATGCCAATGGCTCGCGTAACTGGAGTGAGACGGCCTGGAGCAAGGCCGGCAGTGGATGCAGCCAGTATATAGCCAAGCCGGAATGGCAGACCGATAAAGGTTGCTCCATGCGTACCGTTGCCGATGTCTCGGCGGTGGCAGACCCCAACACGGGTGTGGCAGTCTATGATACCTATGGCCAGACTGGCTGGGTTGTGTTCGGTGGCACCAGTGTCTCGTCTCCTATTATTGCCAGTGTCTATGCGCTGGCGGGCAACGCGGCCAGCCTGAAGATTAACGATGCCTCGTATGTGTACAAGCACACCGATGCTTTGAACAATGTCACCAGTGGTAGCAACGGCAATTGTGGCAACTACCTCTGTACAGCGGGTCCTGGCTATAACGGGCCGACCGGATGGGGCACGCCCAACGGCGTGGGTGCCTTCTAAGGTGAGGTTCTGAAAACCGGCACTTCATTCTCCTCCTCTATGCCAGAAGGACGGGCAACACCCTGTAGCCCGTCCTTCTGGTCATTTTCTACTGTCGGGCGGTCTGAGATTGGGATATACTGTTAGCTGTGTGTATAAAGAAAGCGGCGGTAGGAACCCGCTTATGAATTTTTCCAATCGAAATTGGCAAGGAAAACCACCCGTAGGGGCGTGCTTGATCACGCCCGGTGAGCAGAGCGGCGGGCAGGCGGGCGAGCAGGCAGGCGGGCGAGCAGGCAGGCGGGCAGGACGTGATTCATCACGCCCCTACGGATGTGTTCCTCTTTTGGATTTATGTTTCTATTGCTGCTTTCCCATAGAGAACATACGTGTGTGAATGAGAACCCTGGAAAGCGGGTATGCATATGGTTGTTGGTGATGTAACCACAGCAGTTGATGTGCTGGTGCTTGGCGCGGGGCCGGGTGGCTATGTGGCCGCTATTCGCGCAGCGCAGCAGGGACGCCACGTGACACTGGTTGAGTCTGATGCAGTGGGGGGCACCTGTCTCAATCGAGGCTGTATTCCTCTCAAGGCGTTGTTAAGTGCAAGCGAGCGCTATCAGCAGACGCGCTCGGAAGACCTCGCGTTGATGGGCATTCAGGCTGAAGCTGTCTCCTTCGATTGGGCGAAGATGCAGGCGTGGAAGCAGAGCGTGGTCGAGCGTCTCACCGAGGGCGTGCGCCGTCTGGTGGCGGGCAATAAAATCGAACTGGTGACGGGCAAGGGCTGGTTTTTGAATGCGCAGGAGCTGCGTGTCGAGGGAGAGTATGGCTCCCATCGCTTCAAGTTTGAGCAGTGTATCATCGCTACTGGTGCGCAAGCCACGCCACTGACCGATCTGCCATATGATGGGCAAAATATATTGACACCTGAACAGGCCCTTGCCCTTCCGCAATTACCTGAAAGCATCGCCATTTTCGGTGAAGACTATATCGCTTTAGAGTTGGCGACATTTCTTGCTCGCCTGGGCGTCAAGACGCATCTGTACGTGCCAGGCGAACAGTTGCTCAAGGGCGGCGATGCTACAGCCTTGCGTCTGGTACAGAGCGGGTTACGCAAACTGGGCGTGCAGATCAGCACGAAAGCAAAACCGATCAGTATGGCGGAAAGACCCCTCGTGATTTCCAATGGCGTCACTCCCAACGTGCGTGAACTGCACCTGGACGCGGTGCAACTCCAACTGAATGAGCATGGTGGCATCGCGGTAAACACCATGCAACAGAGTAGCGTACCCTCTATTTATGCGGTCGGTGACTGCACAGGGGGGACGGCACTGGCGAGCGTGGCGATTCGGCAGGCGAAGGTTGCAGCAGAGGTTATCGGTGGTCAGCGCGTGCAGTTTGCGCCACTTGTCACGCCGCTCGTGGTACATACCACGCCGGAGCTGGCAAGTGTTGGCTACACGGCAGATGAAGCTGCAAAGGCGGGTTACACGCTGAAAATGGGGCGTTTCCCTCTGGCCGCCAACGGACGTGCCCTGACGCTGGGCACCGATAATGGCGTCGCGCTGGTCGTGGCCGATGCCAGTAACGATGCCATCCTGGGTGTCACCCTGGTCGGTCCGCGTGCAGGCGACCTCATTGGGCAGGCCGCGCTGGCAGTTGAAATGGGGGCGACGCTGACCGATTTGAGTGAGATCCTCTATGCTCATCCAGGTCTCTCCGAAACTCTACTGGAAAGTGCCGAACACGCACTGGGGAAAGTCGTGCATATTATGGCAAAAGCGTAGGGCAGGCGCGCGATGTTGAACTTTTCTCACGTCTTTGCGTATAAACCAGTAGATAGTTTGAGGATGCCGATTATGGAGAGATAAGGTATATGCCATTTCATATGATGCCGGAGCTTATCGGATTAGCAATGGCGGTTTTCTGGTTTGTCCTGCTGATCGATTGCTTTCGCAACCCCTGGCTAAGCGGGCGCAGCAAATTGTTGTGGGTTTTGTTGCTCTTTTTTACCAACTGGGTAGGGATGCTATTGTATTTTTTGCTGGCCTGTTCCTTTTCCCCCATTGCCCAGAAGGGAAGAGCCACCAATGCGCGCCCCTGGCCGCCAGGAGTGCCACCTACCCAGACTTATCGTCCATACTATCCGCCCTATCAGCCTTATCAGCCGCCTGTGGCTCCGATATCGCCAGATGCACAGCCCTATGCTGCATCATATCGGCCCTATCAGGAAGGCTATCAGGCCCAGGTGCAGCCACAGGATCGACCCAAAACGGTGCAGTTCGCGCAAGATTTGCCCATCGGGGAAGAGATTGGTGACGAGCCTCAATATGAGCAGCCACAGGCTACCTATCCGTTGATGCCACCGCAAGAGCAGTGAGATGTAGATCAACATAAAAGGCCGATGCCTGGTATCCCTCATAGGTACCAGGCATCGGCCTTGTTGCATTGGGTATTCTGACATTTCGTCAGAATATTCACATCTGATTAAGATGCGGTAGCCTTGCTGTCGCTGGTGGCTTGCGCTACAAGCGTCTCGATCTCAGGTGTGCTATGACCGGCGGCAACGGCCCAGTAGAAGATGATCAGTGAGAAGACAGCAGCTATCAGTGTATCCAGTGGGAACGGCAATGGCGGATTCGTCTGTGGTCCGAACACGCCGAAGTACGAGATCAAGTACAGACCGAACATCAATGCGAAGAACCATGCGGCAGAGGCGATCTCGTGTCGCTTTTCAGGAACGCTGGCGAGCCACAGGTAGGCGCTGAAGAGCACCGTCTCGGCCAGCAGCAGGATAAAGAACGCGAAGAATGGTAGCGTCGTAGGCGCATACAGCCCGAAGTAGCCTGTCACCAGTACCGCGATCAGCATAAGGATACCGGCGATAGCACTACCGACGGGATTTACGCCCATGCGACGAGGTGCGTAAATCCATGCATAGAGGGGCAGGCCCAGAATGACGGCCGGCACGAGGTAGTTGAGGCCCGATGTGCCGGACCAGTAGACGATCAAGGCTGCCGCGATGAAGCCTAGCGGCGACAATACTGCCGCGCCGGGTAAGCGATAGGGACGGTGCAGGTCTTTTGCTGTGCGGCGCAAAACCTGGAGACCAACGCCTCCCATGATGTAGGTCAGGACGGTCGCGCTGGAAATGAAGCCAACCAGCAGGTACCAGCTCGGCAGCGGCAGCAGGAAGAGGAGACCAATAATTGTGGCCGTAACCAGTGAGACGATGGGAACGCCCCAGCGCTCATTGACGCGCGCCCAGAACGGTGGCAGGTAGTTATCAACGGCGATACCATAGACGGTGCGGGCGGCGGTGCCGGTGTAGACCAGGCCCGTACCGCCAGGGGAGACATAAGCGTCAATTTGCAATAGCACGGCGAAAGCCGCGAAGAGAGCGACACCGGAATCCTGTAAGGCACTGGCGAAAGGAGCCGTGGCCCACTTGGAAACGTCCAGTTTGTCCCACGCCCCTGCCGGAATGCCCATTGCCGACCAGTGAATCGCACCTGTGAAAGAGAGCTGGAGCAGCGTGTACAGGATGGTGGCGGCGATCACTGAGAGGATGGTTGCGCGCGGTACGTCACGTTGCGGGTTGCGTGCCTCACCACCGTAGTCAAGCGCCTGGCGGAAGCCCAGGTATGAGAAGACGATACCTGCGGTTGGAATGGCCTCGAAGATCGGTGAGGCCCCCATCGGCGCGAAACCACCATAGGCCGAGAAGTTGCTGGCGCGGAAGACAAAGAACAGGAAGATGAAGGTTAGCGTTGGAATGACGAATTTCCACCATGTAATAACGGTGTTGACACGCCCCAACGTCTTGATACCAAAGTAGTTAAGCAGGAAGAAGATGACGATCAGTACGAGCGCAAAGAGAATGCCCAGACCCGACAGCAGCGTCACCGAAGAGCCGTTGACGGTCGCAGTGAAGGTCAGGCCCTTGATATATGAGGCGGCGTAAGTGACGACGGCCTCAGCCTCGATGGTTGGTACCGATACTGCCGACAGAAAGTATGCCCACGCCAGAGCATAACCGGTATAGCTACCATGAGTCAGATGAGGATAACGGACAATAGCTCCTGAGCGGGGAATCATGCCCGAAATCTCGGCGTAGTTCAGGGCGATAATCAATACCAGCACACCGCCGATCACCCAGGAGAGAATGACCGCTGGCCCGGCTACTTTATCAGCTCCCAATACGGCCAGCAGCCAGCCGGAACCGATGATGCCACTCATGGAGAGGAAGAAAAGGTCCTGAAAGCTCAGTTCCTTACGAAGATGTTTGTCTTGTGACTCGTATTCAGTCGTCTCAGTCAGGTTTACCTGCGCCATATGCATGAACCTCCTGTTGTACGGGAGCGATGATGCAGCGATAGGCAAGGGGAGAGCGCTATCTATCTGTGGCTCTTCGTACAATAGACAAACTTTCCCGATATATAGAGTAGAACACGCACTAAAAGGATGAATCTACACGTAACGCCCATGTAGTAGGTGCCTGATGACATCTGGACGACAACACTGGAACACCGATCCAGAAGGTGGATAGTATGTTCTATCCAGGTGTCACACCGCTACGAATGAGATGGTCGGCCTCACCTCCTCAAGAGTCTTGTTATTATTACATACGTTAATTTTTTGGAATTCCTTACACATATTAATTGCAGAGTTTTAATTCCTTTCTATTATTATAACAAGGAAAGCGAATGAGCACGGGAGGCGAGGGCGTACAGGTATATGCTCTCGCCTCCTTGACATTATCAATAAATTAGATATAATTCTAATTAGCTAAAAATCAACGAAGATAGGAGATCATATGGTTCAGGAGGAATTACAGATATTGCTCCAGTTTTTTAAGGCGCTGGCCGATGAAACCAGACTGAAAATGCTCGGTCTTCTCGCTCAGCGCGAATATAGCGTCGAAGAACTGGCGGCGCTCTTGCAGGTGAAGGCTCCGACCATTTCGCACCACCTGGCGCGCTTGAAGGAACTCAACCTGGTGGAGATGCGTTCGGATGGCAATATGCACTACTATCAGCTCAACGGTGAGGCGCTGCGCCAGGCCAACAAATTGCTGTTGACGCCGGAGAAGCTGGTGAGTTTTGCCGATAGTATTGAAGGTGACGCCTGGGAGCGCAAGGTGTTGCGCGATTTCCTGGATGGTTCACGTCTGAAGGAGATTCCGGCCAGCGCCAAGAAGCGCGCAGTCATTCTCAAGTGGCTCGCCAGTCAATTCGAGTATGGTGTGATGTATAAAGAGGCCGAGGTCAACGAGATTATCAAGCGGCATCATCCCGACTTTGCCTTCTGGCGGCGCGCGCTGATTGCCACTAAAGCTGCGCTCATGCAGCGCGATAACGGCCTCTACTGGCGCGTCTCGCCGGAGATGGCCGACAGGGAGCAGCGTCAACGTATGCTTAATCTGTTGCTTGGAAAATTTGAGCCATTCAAGCCGTACAGCCAGGCCGAAGTCGATGAGACGATTCGCCTCTTCTCCGGCGACTATCCTTTCTTGCGAAATACGTTGCTTGACGATGGCTCGCTCGTTGCGTTACGCGATGGAAAATACATCTGTGTACGCACGTCTGACGTACAAAATGAGCAATAGATGCGGGCGTTGGCAGTAGAGACAACGCCCGCACTCATCGCTATGGTGAAGTGTTTGCTGTTTGATACTCAGGCTGCTTCCGTGCAACCCGGCGCAGGCATAGACCTGAGCAGCAGCAAACGCTTGCCCGTGAATCTTGTTACAGGTCGATATACATTTCGTCGCCTGGAATCATAATCACTTTGTTGGCGGCGAAATTGGCCACATCGGCGCTGGCCGCACGGCCTTCGGGGCTGGACATGGCGGCATTGAACGCCTCTGCCGAGTCGGCATGCAGGACGGCCATCAAATAATATGGTGGCTTCTCGCCGTGTGGCCCTGGCTTAAAGCGTATCACTGATAGCCCTTTAAGTCCTTTGATCTTCTGCACCAGTGGAGTGTGTACCTCATTGTAGTAGCGGTCAAACGCTGCCGGATCGGTTGGGTGTTCGTACAGAACTGTCAGACTAAACATCGTTGTTTCCCTTTCTGCAAATACTATCATCAGTTGTTTGTTCTCGTAGGGGCGTGATCAATCACGCCCTGGGAACGGCTCGATGGGCAACCAGGGCGTGATGAAGAATTTCTCCAACGGAGACCGGTAATGGCCCCATGCGTAGGGGCGTGATCAATCACGCCCTGGGAACGGCCCGATGGGCAACCAGAGCGTGATGAAGAATTTCTCCAACGGAGACCGGTAATGACCCCATGCGTAGGGGCGTGATTGATCACGCCCTGGGAACGGCCCGATGGGCAAGCAGGGCGTGATGAAGAATTTCTCCAACGGAGACAGGTAATGGCCCCATGCGTAGGGGCGTGATTGATCATGCCCTGGGAACGGCCCGATGGGCAACCAGAGCGTGATGAAGAATTTCTCCAACGGAGAC
>DAOTVZ010000074.1:0-19678 GCA_034436045.1 Ktedonobacteraceae bacterium
TTATGTAGCCTTATTGCGTTTATAGCCATGATAGTTCATCACAGAGAAATATCTAAGCAAGATTCCGAGGAAGATAGTAAAAAGCAAGGGGAAAAACCGATGATAATTGCGGGTAAGGAAGACAAAACAAGCCCTACTTAAATCCGCCATATCTTTAGCCTGACTTTGTGAGATAAAGCCCACACCAAACAGACAGGAGTTTTTTGAATATTGGAAGAATGAAATATGATATAATATAAAGGGGGAAGTAATTGAACTTATTTGTCGGCCCGTCACGCCGGTTGTCTTGTAGATAAACGGACTCCCGTCGGTTCCGCTCCTGCCACAAAATAAGGGACGCCGACAAAAAAAGCCAGCGTCCCTTTTTCCATATCCTGTTCCCCCAGGTTACTCTTCCTGCCCCTCAAGCAGTCGATCAAGCGCCGACCGACTGATACCAAATTGCCTTGCCACCTTCCACAGCGACACAACGGTTAAATCTCCAATAGAGTACCGTGCCTCATAGCATCATCGGCCTTTACCCTCAATCACCACCGCGAGAACATGGCAGAACAATAATCCTCGAAGATGGGAGATCCAGGATACAGGAGTTTAGGAGACGTGGAAACCCTCTCAGAAGCGAAGTTCTCGTGAGAGAGTTTTTCACATCTCCTGTGACATCGTTCGCGGCAAACTTACCTGATAGGAATTACTATATCGCCTGTTGTGTGTAAATCACGAAATTATCATGGTAGGCTCTGTACAAACATGCTAGTCGCACAAGATGCAGAAGACAAACGTACAAATCACCAGACGGTCATCTTTTGGAACCACCTGGAACTTTCGATCACACGCCTGATAGACCTTATGGCAGGCGGCGTAGCCAGTTCCACATGGATTGCCCTCCTTGCGGAGCGCTGCCTAGTTCACGTCGTTCCAGGTGGAAGGTGCTGGCGAAAAGCTGGTCAATCTCTTCTGGTGTACAGCCAAAGGGGCGGTCAGCCCGCTCAGAGGGAAAATGTGCGTAGAGCAGGAATAATGCGCCCGGACGGGCCTGTTCGGCAGCTACTCTGGCGTAGTCTCCGCGCAGAGCGGGGGGAATACCATTCAAACATCCAATGTCCAGCAACAGAGAGAAACGCTCGTCAGGAGCAGGCGGGACAAGCTTTGTGACATCTCCCAGCAGGAACCGCACACTTCCGCCTGCACGAGCAATCTCATCTGCCATTGCTCGCGCCTTCTGGTTGGCAAGGTCAATCGCCAGAGGCGCGAAGTCCACACCAACAGTTTGCCAGCCAAGCTTAGCCAGCGTCAAACAGTTCGTGCCAGTGCCACAGCCAAGGTCCAACATGCGCCCAGGAGGAAGCGCGTCTGGACCAGCCACCGCTGCCAGTAGTTCCGGCGGCGTGATGCCCGAATCCCAGGGTGTTTCTCCGCTTCGATAGCGTTCATTGAAAAGTGTTTGGGGGTCTCGTTCAGAAGTCATTGTTCACAAATCCTTTTCCATTTTTTTGAAGAAAACTCTCCTTCACCGGAGCTTAGAATAACTACATGAACATAGAGTAATGTAGCAGTCTGTTCTTGTCAAGGCAAGGGACAGGGCGAATACCGATGCCGGAACTCGATCCGGTTTCCAGCGCTCTCTTGCCCGCCATCGAACGTTTGCTTTTTCAAGTTCTGCTGACCTTTTCAGCAGTTAGTGAAGAGCTACCGACGACAAAAATGGCAACTACTAGACAAACAACCGGTGATATGCTATATTTTTTTTGTAGGAGGCGATTATTAATTGTAAGGATGCATACACAAGAAATTTTTGCATTCCAACAGATGTGCAAAATATGTCTACAGAGGTAATTTTAGTATGGAACTGTTTCTTTCACAATTATTCGCTTCTACACAGATGATCTCTACATTCGCCTCAGTCCCTCTCTCTGGATTTCGTGACGGAGTACCTCTTCACCTGGAACGCTTTGATGCAACGCCTCGCCTTCACGTCAACACCATTACAGCAGAAACACATATTCCGCTTGCTACCTTGCGGCAGTGGGAACGTAAATACGGCTTTCCAGTAGCGTGGAGCGAGGAAGAACGACTCTGGTATTCCGAACGTGATCGTGTGGCATTGCAATGGTTAGCCTGGCAAGTGACCCACTCACAAAGTATCCAACAGGCTCTTCGCTTGTTTGTGCAGATGGAGCCTTCTTATGCCAGTCCGCAATGTCGGCATGTGGTCTCGTCTGCTCTTCCTGCACAGAAGGATGTGAGGCAACTTTATCAGCAGATGCTCCAGGCTATTATAGCATCCAGTCGAACACAAGCGGCTAGCGTATTGTCACAGGCAATAGCTATCTATCCGATGGAGATTGTTTGTGACTATCTCTTACAGCCGGTTCTCATTTCAGCAACTGAGCTTTATCAAAAAAACCTTTTATCGTCAATGTCTCTTAGCCTCCTTCATGTCATTATTCGTTCGCTTCAACCCTCTCTGATTGAGATATGCTTGACACCAGAACAGGCAGAACAGTACCTTCAGCGCTTCATCTCCAGGCTCAGCAATATCCCTTCACAACGCCTGGAAAACTGGCAGAAGACCTCACAGGAAGAACAGGAGCAATCCATTCAAAAGCTCCTCACTGTCATACGTACTCATGACGAGACAAACGTGCAACATTATCTTGCCTCACTCTTTTCCAACTATCCTGCTGAAGCAGTGTGCTTACATCTCCTGCCTCATGTGTGTCAGCAACTGGAAACAGAGGTTGCCTTGCAAAAGCTCCCCCCCCGGACACTCTCATGGGGCATGCAGCTTCTCACCCAGTTCCTCCACGTATTATTGGCATTCACACCGGATATTTCTTCCTCATCGACCATAGTAATCGCCAATTCACGACAGGAACTATCAGATTGCGTCACCGCCCTTCTTGCGCTCTGCTGGCGACGTGCCGGCTATCACGTCTCTCTTATCGAACACATGCTCACTCCACAAACCTTGCGTCAGGCATTCTCTCCGTCTCAACCTACTCTGCTCTATCTATCCGGTTCATCACCTGAGACACTTGTCAAGGATATCTCACTGCAACAAGAAATTCAGAATCTATTTGCTGACTCATCGCCACTTCTTTGCTTTGGTGGTCATGTATGGAAAAAGAAACCTGAACTCTTACGGCAGCTACCGGGCTTCTATCTAGGGACAGATCTTGCAGAGGTCGTTACCCTGGGCGGCGAGCTTGCACGCCTTCTCCCTACCTTGACACCATCGCAACTAGCTATGCTGCGTTCTGACAACAGAGAGTCTTCTGCCCCTCAGATAGCGGTCTCGGCATCGCTCGGACACGACAAACGCTTACTAGTAGGCTGTGTTCCTCTCCAAAATGCCGAATTTGAGGCATTACGGCTGGCCCTCTTCTGGTATCGTTTGGGCCTCCAGGTTATCTATGTTGGACAAATTCCTGATGAGCAAGTCTTGATGGGCTATATACATACCTATCATCCCTGGCTTGTTTTCTTATCCGCAACATCCAGGATTTCTATTCACTGGATAACTCGGCTGGGCCGAGCTATCCTGAACGAAGGGCAGAAAGAGCAACCGCTCTTCAGTTTCGGGGGCGAAGCATTTACTCAAATGCCACACCTTGCACGTAATCTCCCAGGTCTCTATCTTGGAACACAACCAGGAACCATCTCTTTGCAGTTGGCCAAAGTCGCTTCCCTTGCTATGACGCTCTCCCCCGGACAGATTGCAGAACTCCTTGCCCCCAATTCATTTGGTAGCAACTTTCAGCAGGAAATGCAAGCCACCAGAAACGTTTCCTCGTCCTTTGAGAAAACCGCCGTTTATCATGCAAAGGCGCTGGCAACAACGCCACTCTCACCGCCTGCCGATAGGCAACGGCCCGCTCAGTCACCAGCCATAAACGCAGGTCAGCCTCAATCACAGTTGAACACCAAAGCCAAAGGCGGCTGGAAGGGTACACCTTTCTATCCAGGCTCTAGCGAAATTCGGCAAGCCCTGCCAGGCCTCGTATACGTGGTATTGCCACTCGCACTCCTGGCTGAAGGCATCTGGATACTGGAGTTGCAAATGCATGCAACTTTTTTTGTCGATATTTTCATCGCAGCCGTATTGGCGCTACTCCTCGGCAATAGCTTTACCATCCCGGAACGCATGCAAGCAGGTTTAACATTTAGCACACGCTGGTGTCTTCGTCTGGGCATTCTCCTCTATGCTCTCAAATTTTCCTATCGCCCACTGTTGCAATCAGGATTGCAGAACTTCATTATTGTACTCTGTGCCATACTGCTAGCGCTAGGAATTGCGCTCATCGGCGGACGTTTGCTCACCATACATCCCCGTATCGCCGCCCTGATCGGCACCGGAACAGGTATCTGTGGCATTTCTGCTGTATTGGCAACTTCACCCGCTATCGAGGCACGTGATGAAGAAACTGCCGTCGCATTGGGAACCATTCTTTGCTGGGGAACCGCCGGATTACTGTTCTATCCATTGATTGGACATGTCCTGCATCTCAGCCCTACTGTCTATGGTGCCTGGACAGGTGCCACCATTCACGATTTACCTCAACTGATCGCTACAGCACAACAGGGAGGAGGCACTGCGGCACTTAAGGCAGCCCTACTCGTCAAATTAATACGTGTGACCTTCATTGTACTGATCGTACTCACGCTCAGTATTTCCTTCCAGTTGCGTAATCCAGGTCTCTCACGTGGCACCCAGGCTAGCTTGCGGCTCCAAAGCCTTATTAAGACATTCCCTCTGTTTGTCGTAGGATTTTTTCTGATCGTCGTTACCAATACTATCAGTACTATCCCTGGCTGGTTGACCGGCCCCCTGGCAACGTGGCCTACGACAACTTTTCCAACCACACTCTCTAGTTTCTTACTGATGCTTGCTGTGATCGGCATCTGCGTGCGTATCAATCGCTCCGCAATCAAGATTGCTGGTCTTAAAGCATTGATTCTGGGTCTGCTGGTCTGGAGTATGCAATCCATAGGGGTCTTATTTATAGTCCGTCTCCTCATACACTAATTGTGTCTCTTACCGACGAACAGGCCAAACCCGCTCACTTCGGCCTCGCAGCACAACTATATGCCAGAGTTATGTCAAACACCGGGCTATCCCGTCGTGGTCATGATCTTGTATACCCGATCTTTCGGCAAGCGGCCCACCAGGCCAACGGTGTGACAAAGGCGTGACGAGGAAGCGTTCAACTGTGATGGATTCGTGAGGGAAGACCGCTATGCTTAGAGTGTAAGAACCGTGTGGACGAAAGAAAGGAGGCCAATGATGTTCAGACGCATTCTCGTTCCGCTTGATGGTTCTGCACGAGCTGAACAGGCACTGCCGGTCGCTGCACGTATCGCTCGCGCATCTGCCGGTACCGTTATTCTTGTGCGTGCTGTCACCTCACCCATTGATTTCTCCTGGTACACAATGGAAGCTCCACGCTCGATGGAAGCGGCACTTAACGCCGATATGGAGGCGGCGAAAGAGTATATCCAGCGAGTTGCGGTTTCAGATCAGCTAGAGGGTATCGCTGTTATCACCGAAGTAGTTGAGGGAGTGCCGACTAATGTAATCTTCTCGACCGCGAAAACCCACCAGGCTGATCTTATCGTGATGTGTAGTCATGGCGAGACCGGGCTGAAACGCTGGATACTGGGCAGTGTCGCTCAGAAAGTGGCACGTCATAGTCCTATTCCGGTGCTGGTACTACGCGAGAGTGCTGGTATCCCCACCACTTTGCACCCGGAGGGGAACCGTCCTGTTCGTGTGATGGTTGCCACCGATAACTCCCCTTTGTCAGAAGAAGCTTTGGAACCTGCCGCCTACCTGAGCGCCGCGCTTTCAGCACCGTTACATGGTGAAGTACACCTGGTCCATATTCTGCCGCTGCCGATCACTTCGCCCCATGACGATTTAGCCGACATGCTGGTCAGGGAACACCACCCGGCCATCGGCGACGCGAAGGCTAAGCTGGCAGAAGCGGCACAACGACTCACCACGGGTTCGCTGGCCCAGCTACAATTGAAGGTTACGCATTCGCTGCTGATCGCCAGAGATGTCGCGGAAACGTTGATTGAGATAGCCGAACAGGGCGAGCAGAATCGTGAAGAGAGCAAACCATACGATGTTCTTGTCATGGCCACACATGGACGCAGCGGCATGCAACGCTGGGTCATGGGCAGCGTGACAGAGCGCGTTCTCGGTGCAACTCGCCTGCCATTGCTGGTTGTACGCTCACACGCTCACAGCAATACACACGAACCTCTCGACGTTACGGCTGAGGTAGCTGAGGTATCGCCCGACAAAGACAAGACGGAAACGCCCCCGTCAAACTGGGTCGGTCTGCTCTGAGAGCGCCAACCCATCGGCACACGAAGAGGAGGGTACGATGACAGAGACCATGAGAGCAGCCGTCATTCACGCTTTTGGCAAACCTCTGACCCTGGATATGGTTCCCATACCACAGCCAGGGCCAGGACAGGTACTTGTCCACATCACAGCTAGCGGCCTCTGCCATACTGACCTGCAACTGGTGCAAGGAGACTGGCCAATCAAACCTGCCCTGCCCCTCATTCCGGGCCACGAAGGCATCGGTACAATCAGCGCAATCGGTGCGGGCGTCACCACACTCAAAGAGGGTGATTGGGTTGGCATCCCCTGGCTGCACAGTACCTGCGGTGTCTGCGAGTACTGCGCCACAGGACGGGAGGCACTTTGCCCTAAACAGCAGAATACAGGTTACACGGTCAACGGCACCCACGCCGAATATGCGCTCGCCGAGGAAGCGTATGTCGCTCATCTTCCTAACACTGTACATTCGGCAGAAGCCGCTCCCATCCTCTGCGCCGGCGTCACCGCCTACAAAGGTTTAAAGGAAACCGAGGTGAAGGCCGGTGAGTGGGTCGTGATCGCAGGCATCGGCAGCCTGGGCCACCTGGCCATTCAGTATGCCAAAGCTATGGGCATTCATGTCGCGGCTGTCGATGTAGTAGAGGAGAAGCTTTCGCTGGCCCACACTCTCGGTGCTGAGGTGACTGTCAATGCCACCTATCAGAACCCGGTCGCACGTGTACAACACCTGATTGGCGGGGCACATGGCGCTATTATTACCGCCGCCTCATCGCAAGCCTTTCAGCATACCATCAGTATGCTGAGACGTGGCGGAACCTGCGTCTTACTGGGCCTGCCGCCAGGCAACGTCTCCGTCCCCATCTTCGACATGGTGCAGAAACGTTTGACGTTGCGCGGCTCTATCAACGGCACACGCCGCGATCTACAAGAAGCACTTCAATTCGTCGCCGAGGGCAAGGTTCACGCAGAGATAGAACTCTATCCACTCAGCGCGATCAATATGGCGCTTGAACGATTGGCACAAGGCCAGGTTCTCGGTAGCGCGGTCTTACAAACCGCTGAGTAAAATGAATGAAGGAGGAAGATTATGGCAGAAGTAATGACGGCACAAGCCCATCTGAAAGACGGTATGAGCTTCATAGGCAGCGCTGGCTCTGGACATCAGCTCCTACTCGACGCCGCTGAACATGCCGGAGGACATAACGAAGGTTTCCGGCCAATGGAACTGTTGCTCGTAGGGCTGGCCGGTTGCACCGCAATGGATGTCATCTCCATCCTGCGCAAAAAGCGTCAGCAGGTAACAGATTACGAAGTCAGAGTGCAGGGCACACGTGCCGAGACGCATCCGATGATCTTTGAAGAGATCACAGTGGAACATATTGTGACAGGCTACCATGTACAACCGGAGGCCGTCGCACGCGCCATCGAGTTATCGGAAAACCGCTACTGTGGCGCAGGCGCGATGCTCGGTAAAGTGGCTCACCTGACACACACCTTCCGCATCCTGGAGGCATCCGAGCTACCTGCCAGTACAGCAAGGTAGCGTTCGATCACGTAACATATCCGTCAGCCAACTTCAACAGTGAGAGTGTAATGCCACCCTCACAAAGATTGAGTTGGCATCAATAAAGGAGTAATGACGATGGAAAAGCAAAATCGTATGTCCTTGATTCTCTTCTCCGGTACGGTAGACAAGTTAATGGCAGCCTCAATTCTGGCTACCGGCGCAGCCGCTATGGGCATGGAGGTCGAAATCTTCCTTACCACCTGGGGCCTGGAGGCTTTCCGCAAGGGATACTACAAGACGAATGCAAAGGTGAGCAAGGACTTCGAGGAGTTCGCCCCGCTCATGATGCAGCAAATGGCCGCCAAGAAGGCTCCAAGTTGGATGGAGAACCTGCAAAACGCGCGCGAAATTGGCGAGGTACGTATCTTCGCTTGCAGCATGACTATGGAACTTTTCGACATCAAACACGACGACCTGGAGCCAATTGTTGATGAAGTAACGGGTGTCGCTACCTTTGTCGAACGCGCCAAAGAGAGTGCCATCACCCTCTTCATCTAAACTCGTTTTCTGCAACATATATGATGGAAATAAAAAGGAGTAATCACTATGGAAAAACCTACCATCACTGTAGATAAAGAGATCGATGCACGTGGTAGCTTCTGCCCCGGCCCCTTGATGGAACTGATCCGTGGCATCAAAGCTCTGCCCGTTGGTGGAACACTCGCAGTACTTTCGAGCGACCCCGGCTCAATCAAGGATATTCCTGCCTGGGTCGCAAAGGCCCGCCATGAGATGGTTGGCACCTACACGGAACAGGGCTACACGCGCTTCGTCGTTCGTAAGATGCATTGAATTGAGAGGAGAGAAGATTATGGCCCCCAAGCAGATAGTAATCCTGGGGGGCGGCGTTGGCGGCACCATCGTCGCCAACGTGCTTGCCCGGCGCTTGAGTTCGCAAGATGCCGATATCACGCTAATAGACAGTACTGGACAACACGTTTACATGCCAGGTTGGCTCTACTTGCCATTTAACCATGTCGATGAATTAAGCAGCCAGCTTGTTCGCAACGAATATGATTTGCTCAATAAACGTGTCCACCTGATGCGCGGAGAGGTTCTCAGGATTGACCCAAAGAACAAAGAACTGCTGGTACGACACGGGGAACTGCTTCGCAACGACATCGACAATGCGCAGAGCAACGACACCGTCCACAGCTACGATTACCTGGTGATCGCAACGGGCGCGCGCCTTGTACCATCAGACCTGGAAGGTCTGCGAGATGGGGCGGGTAAGTGGCACCACTTTTATAGTGCTAGAGGGGCCATTGCACTGCGCCAGGCCCTCCACGAATTTGACGGTGGACGTATCGTCATCGCCATCGGCGGTGTTCCTTATCGCTGCCCACCCGCGCCATTGGAATTCACCTTCTTGCTCGACGAATGGCTGAGCAAACGGGGGTTACGTGATCGCACAGAGATACAGTATCTGTACCCTCTGTCACGTGTCTTTCCGATAGAGAGCGTCGCGGAAGCTGTCACGCCTTTGCTCGAAGAACGCCACATTCAGTACAATACCTTCTTCAACGTGCAAAGCATCAACACTGAGAAGAAGATCATCGCCTCAGAAGAGGGTGAGGAGTTCCCTTACGATTTGCTGGTCATCATCCCACCGCATCGCGGTTCAACCGTCGTAGAGGAATCTGGCCTGGGCGATGAGCAGGGCTGGCTGCCCACCGACCATCATACGCTGGCCGTAAAAGGCGTACCAGATGTCTACGCCATTGGTGATGCCACCGACCTGCCGGTTTCTAAGAGCGGTTCAGCCGCGCACTTCCAGGCCAAAGTGGTGGCAGAGCGTCTCGTTGCCGAGATACACGGCACCGAACCCAGCAAGGAAACAGCCCTTTATGACGGCGAAGTGATGTGCTTCCTGGAAACCGGCTATAACAAAGCGACGCAACTGGTCTTCAATTACGAAAACCCGCCGCGCCCGCCACGTCCTAGCCTGTACTATCACATGGAGAAGCAACTCTTCAATCAGGCTTACTGGCATCTGGTGCCGCAAGGTCTGGTTTAGCAGTCATCACGTGCTCAGATTGGTAGACCAGGTGAGGCGCACCAGGTATCCAGCACCTGCACATGGTACCAGGTGTATAGCGCGGCTGCCTGGCGCGCCTCTCTATGCGTCTTCACCACAAATTGAGAAAAAAACGGAAGGCTACGATGCAAGGCTCAAGAACCATCATCAGCACACGTGAAGAACAGCCTGCGCTCTCTTCAGGCCCATCGGCTGAAAACTACTACCAGTTCTCCCTGCCTGAGCTTTTCGCGCTCCTGCATAGTTCCGAAGAAGGGTTGAGCAGCCAGGAAGCGCGCCAGCGACAGGATCGGTTCGGCCCCAACGAACTGGTTACGGCGCAACGCCTGACAAGCGTCAAACAACTCTTCCTTCTTTTCACCAATCCGCTGGTTCTCATCTTACTTGCCGCCAGCATCGTTTCGGCCTTTTTCGGCGAAGCACTTGATGCCAGCATTATTATTGTCATTATCTTACTCAGTATTACGCTCAACTTCCTCCAGACCCACCGCTCAGAACGAGCTGTAGAGGGCTTGCGCAAACAGGTCGCACTGACGGCTACCGTGCGTCGAGACGGCACCTGGCAAGAGCTTCCACGCCGCGAACTGGTGCCTGGCGACATCATTCGTCTCAGCGCGGGCGATATGGTGCCTGCTGACGCGCGTCTGTTACAAACCGTCTATCTGCATGTGCAGCAAGCCTCGCTCACCGGTGAATCCTTCCCTGTTGAAAAAGATGCCCAGGCCCAGGCTACGACGGTTGGCAACCTGGCCGAGATTCGCAACGCCGTCTTCCTCGGCACCTCTATTGTGAGTGGCACCGCCATCGCCCTCGTGACCGCCACCGGACACAATACTGCCTTTGGCGATATTGTTGCCAGCCTCGCCAAACGCCCACCGGAAACAGCTTTTGAACACGGCGTCAGGCGCTTCGGCCTGTTAATCACCAGAACCGTCTTCTTTCTCGTTCTATTTGTTTTCATGGTCGGTATTCTTTTTCATCATAGCACACTGGATTCTGCTCTCTTCGCCATCTCGCTCGCAGTGGGCCTGACACCAGAGTTCTTGCCGATGATCGTCACCATCACGCTCGCGCAAGGAGCCTCACAGATGGCAAAGGAAAAGGTGATTGTCAAGCATCTGGAATCAATGCAGAACTTCGGCAGCATTGATGTATTATGTAGCGATAAGACCGGTACGCTAACCACCGGCGAAATGGCCAGGCAGGCAGCACTCGACGCACGTGGCAACCCCTCGGAGCGCGTCTCCCTGTTTGCCTACCTGAATAGTTTCTACCAGACGGGCACAAAGAATGCCGTCGATGTGGCCATCCTGAGAGCCGAAGTGCCTGATATCAGCGCATATCACAAGCAGGGCGAGCTTCCTTTCGACTTTGAGCGACGCCGACTCTCTGTCATCGTCGAGTCTCATGGCGAGTCGCTCTTGATTAGTAAAGGTGCCCCCGAAAGCATCCTGAAGGTGTGTACCGCCTGCGAGATAGAGGGACAAAACTTGCCTCTGAACGCAGAGCTGCAAGCACAATGCCAGCACACCTCGCAGCACCTCAGTGAGCAGGGCTACTACACCATCGCCGTTGCCTACCGACGTTTGCCACCACAGCAAGGGATATACCAGACTACCGATGAGCAAGATATGACTCTGCTCGGTTTCCTGACCTTCCTTGACCCCTTACGACAGGATGCTGCCGACGCCCTGGCCGCCTTACGCCGTGATGGCGTCACGGTGAAAATCCTGACCGGCGATAATGCCCTGGCTACACGTCACATCTGCACACAGGTCGGCCTAAACACCGAAAACATGCTGCTGGGTGAAGACCTGGCGCATATCGATGATAGCGCGCTACCACAGGTAGCTGAACGGGTGGATGTTTTTGCCCGCGTTTCTCCGGCACAGAAGAATCGCATCATTCTCGCGCTTAAACGTCATCGCCATGTGGTAGGTTTCCTGGGTGACGGCATTAATGACGCCCCCTCGTTGCACACCGCCGATGTTGGCATCTCAGTGGCCAGTGCCACCGACGTGGCAAAAGAAGCCGCCGAACTCATACTGCTTGAACGGGGCCTGAGCGTCTTGCATAAAGGCATCATTGAAGGTCGCAAAGCCTTCGGCAACGTGATGAAATATTTACTGATGGGCACCAGTTCCAATTTCGGGAACATGTTCAGCATGGCAGGTGCCTTTGTCTTTTTACCGTTTCTGCCTATGCTGCCAACACAAATCTTACTGAATAACTTCTTATACGATCTCTCTCAAATCACTATTCCGACCGATAATGTGGATGTCTCCTTTATCCAGAAGCCGCAACGCTGGAACGTCAGACTCATCAGTGATTTTATGATTTTCATTGGGCCGATCAGTTCGATCTTCGACTTTCTGACCTTCTTTGTCATGCTAACGGTCTTCCATGCCTCGGAGACGCTGTTTCACACCGGCTGGTTTGTGGAATCGCTGGCAACACAAACCCTGGTTCTGTTCGTGATCCGCACCTGGGGTAATCCACTGCACAGCCGCCCAAGTCTCCCATTGACCATCACAGTATGCACAGTTGTAGTACTGGGTTTGCTACTGCCATTTTCTCCGTTAGGAACCCTGCTACAATTCACACCACTTCCACCGCTCTATTTCCTCTTCCTCGCCGTTGCCACCACCACGTATTTATTGTTGGTAGAAATCATTAAACGTCTCCTGTTGAAACGCTGGCTAAAAACGCTATAGGCGATGGTATGGCCTTTGTAGTTTGCCGTGTCGTCAAGAAAAACAGAGGCTCTGAGACTGTGATACATTTGTGAGGATACTTGAGCTTTTGTGAGTTCAAAGTGATCTTCTGCCTGTACACTAAAATCAGAAAAGAATCGTCGCAAGCATGTAAAAGAAGTCCGCTGCGGAAAAGGAGGCAGCGTATGTTTCAGCGTATTCTTGTACCCGTGGATGGCTCTCAGCGCGCGGAACAGGCTCTTCCGGTAGCCGCGCGGATTGCTCGATCCACCGGCGGCAGTATCCTTGTGCTGCGCGTGGTAAGCATCCCTTCTGATTTTCAAGTCTACTCGTCGGTTACTCCCGCAGTGGTTCAGTCCGCCTTAGAGGCCGAACAAGAAGAGGCCGAAAGCTACCTGGCCGGATTGACTAATCAGAGTGTGCTGGCCGGTCTTCCTGTCCACACTCAGGTCGTGGTAGGAACCGATCAAGCCGCCAGGAGTATTCTGTCAACTATCACCGACCAGCACTGCGACCTGGTGGTGATTTGCAGTCACGGCTACACCGGCATCAAACGTTGGGCATTGGGAAGCGTCGCAGAGAAGGTCGTACATCTTTCTCCAGTCCCGGTTCTCTTGTTACGTGCGGACCATGCGCTCCCGCTCCATATCACCGCCCAGCAACAGGGAGTTATTCGCGCCTTAGTCCCACTGGACGGCTCCGCAGAGGCCAAAGCGGCCCTGGAACCGGCCGCCTTCCTGGTGGCAGCGCTGGCCGCACCGGGTAAGGGCGCTCTTCACCTGATGCGTGTGGTGACAGGGACATCTACTCACGAGCCGGACCCCGAACGGCAGAAGGCGGCGTTGGCAAAAGTTCGACACTACCTTAGCACAACGGTGGAACATATACGCGAACGCCTTATCGCTCCGTCAGTGGCTCCCTTGAACCTCTCTATAACCTGGTCGGCAGTGCCTGATGGCGATGTAGCCACCAGCATTGTCAATATGGCCGAGATAGGTGAGGACACGGAAGGCGCAGGCACGCCCGAACGCTGCGATCTCATTGCCATGGCAACACATGGCTACAGTGGATGGCAACGCTGGGTCATGGGCAGTGTGACTGAACGAGTACTGCATGCCACCAAAGTGCCCATGTTGATTGTCCGTTCAAACGTAGTACACTAGCTGAAGCTTCTATCGCTTCATTATTCGTTCACTTCAGGAAACCGAAGTGGAGCGCCTGCGCGAGGAGCTGAAAAGAAAAGATGAACTGATACGACAACTGCTTCTGCTCCTGGTCCTTCAGCAGAAAGCTTCCCGTACTACCCACACATATGTTCAGGAACACAGATCACATAACGGCAACCAGGGCAAGCCAATCCAGGCCCGGCCCTGGTTTTCCGTACTCATTGCCCACCTTATCGTGGGAGTCTCTTTTTGCAAGAGAGCGCAAGACATCGCCACTACAATGATAGGATACTTTTCCCGTTTTTCATTGTAGTGGCGATGCCTTGCACACATCCTGCCGACTAGTGTTTACTCTATCTACTGCATTACTTGATTACTTGTTGACTCTCATCCAGTGCCTGGAACACCTGCTGCACAAAGCGCGCTTCCGGCACTGCTCCGACCACCTCAATAAGGTCATTCACTACCGTCTTAGGCACGCCTTGCACCTGATAACGTTGGGCCATCTCAACGAACTCGGAAATCTCAACTACGTCGGCGGTAATATGTTCGTTTTCAACGGCCAGCTTATGGGCCAACCTGGCGGCGCGTGGACAATAGGGACAGGTCGGGGTGACAAACACCTGAATATGCAGTTTTTGCTTAACCTCTGATAGAGCTTTGCGCGTTTTCTCGCTCAAGTCTGTTTTACCGGTAGAAACGTCGATGATATCTTCAACCAGTGTAGAGAATTCATACCCTGCTGGAATGCCGAAGAAGCGCACTGCTCCTCTGGCACGTCCCTGGAGAACAAAGGCCGGGATGCGCGTAATGCCCAGGCGCTCCGCCTCCTGTTTATCACGCACAAAATCTCTGCTTTCTAGATGGATTTTCTCCGAAAGAGCCGCTACTTCTTCAAGCAACTCACGCGTTTCCTTACAATAATCACATTCCTGGATGGGAAGCACCAGTGGCGATTCATGTTGGGTAAAATTAAGAATTGTTACCTCGCCCTCAAGCTCCTCAAAGAGCTTGCGTAGCGTTTTTTGATCCTGTGGTGCAATCATTGACATCGTTTTGCTCTCACTTCTTTATAACTAGAACGACTAACCCTGTGCAACCGGCAAAAACACCGTCGGGTCACTAACGAGCAGAGGCGCGGCACTGCGAAACACCTCGGCATAGGCCACACCGAGCAGGCGTCCATAGTACTGATCTTCCGCTTCATACAGGCTCAACAGGTGGTCGCCTTGAGCTTGAAAGATTGACCGATAGGCGGCCAATGCCTGGCGTTTGCGTTCGTAGACCTTGCTGATATCGACGGCAAAAGCAAAATCGGCCCACGGAGGCTCCATCTTACAGTGCGGGAAGAAGAGGCGCTCGACGATCCAGGGTTCCTGACCGGTTAGCAGCTCGCCGCCGGGCACGCGCTCCCATTGACCCAGGCGAGCCAGGAACACTGCCGCCCGCGTCAGTCCTGCGACCGCCGCATGATCGGGATGGACGCACGCATCCGTCGTACTATAGACCCAGCGTGGACGATATTCACGGATCAAGTGGGCAAGGCGCAGGCGAGTTTCCAGCGTATCGGTCAGGAAACGATCCTGAAGACCGAGGGAAAGACGCTCTACACCGAGCAGGCGCGCCGCCTCACGCGCCTGCTGCGCACGTACCCCCGCCTGCGCAAATTCAGTTGGCTCGCCCTCGGTGAGATCGACTAGCAGCACCCGTTGCCCCTTATCAGAGAGAATAGCAAGTGTGCCCCCCATCTGAGTTTCAGCATCATCAGGATGCGCTGCAATCACGATGGCGTCATACGACATGCCATGCTCCTTATCTGCTATGCGCGTGCAGTTTGTCCCCCCTGAAAGGGGCACCAAAGAGTGGCGCAAAGACACACACATTCACAAGTCCGGCAATGAACGGCAGCAAGCCAACCACGACCAGAATAATGCCGAGCGTTATATTGCTCGCCGCCGAGATCATGAATGCGCCCCAGATTATCAGGGCCAGGCCGACAATAATGCGCAGCAGCCGACCGACCGCGCTGGCCATAAAAATTGCAAATGCCATGAGCATCCTCCTTGTGCATAAGCCTGTTTCTTATCCTCTATGAGCAAGCATCTCATCCGATGCTCTGACCTTGTAATGCACGAGTCGCAAAAAGGTTACCGATTTTGTGGTACACTAATTAGAATCAGAAAGGAAGAGATAGGAGGAAGCGCTATGCCCAACGAGCAAGATTTGCTGGCCCGCCTGCGCCAACGTGATGAAGCTGCGTTCGCCGAGCTATTTGAAATGTACGCGGAACGCATCTACCGCTTAGCATGGCGCATGCTCAAACAGGGAGATGACGCGGAAGAGGTGGTACAGGCCACCTTTGTCTCCGCGTTTGAGGCCATCGACCGCTTTGAACCTCACGCACAGATCGGTACGTGGCTCTACCGGATTGCCTACAATCACGCTTTGATGCTGCTTCGCCGTCGTCATGCCGTCGCCACGCTACCAGAAGAAGACGAAGGGGTGGCTTCCTTCCCACCGCAACTGGCCGATTGGAACCATCTGCCCGATCAACAGGTCTTGAACGATGAAGCAAAAGACATTCTGCGTGCTGCTATCAACGAACTCCCCGTCGGGTTGCGTGCCGCCTTCGTGCTCCGTGACGTAGAAGGCTTATCGACTGCGGAATGCGCCCAGATTCAAGCGCTGACGGAAGCCGCCTGCAAAGTCCGCTTACACCGCGCCCGCCAGCGCCTGCGCGAGCAGATTCGTGCCTACTTCAACGAACGAGACAAACCTTCTATAGACGCCCGCCGACCAACCAGCCTAAACTGAAGGTCACCGCCGAAGCTGCCACTCCCAGCAATACCTGCCTCCCTCCCGATTTTAGCAAGGGAGCACCGGTTGTCAGCGTGATGCCGATGCCAACAAGAAACAGACCGCAGATACCCAGCAGAAGACTGATTAGCACCGCCAACCAGCCACTGCTGAACGCAAATGGAATAACCGGGATGATCGCACCCACCGCAAAAAGCAGGAACGAGGTAACTGAGGCTTCCCAGGCCGAACCACCCAACTCCTGCGGATCGATACCCAGTTCTTCACGTGCCAGGGTATCTAGCGCAGCGGTATTGGTACCATCCGTGTTCTTCCCTGCGATGATACGCTCTGCCATTTTAGCAGCAGTCTCTTGATCAACGCCTTTAGCCTGGTAAATCAAAGCCAGCTCCTCCTGCTCTTCCTGGGGAATATCAGTCAATTCTTGCTGTTCCACAGCAATCTGGTGGGTATAGAGTTCACGGGCACTCTGCACTGAGAGCCACTCCCCAATCGACATCGAGAGTGCCCCGGCTAGCATGCCCGCCAGACCGGTAAACAGGATCGTGTGACCGGGCAGATTGGCACCAGCAACACCCATAACCAGACTTAAATTCGTTGTCAGGCCATCGCTGGCTCCCAGCACGGCAGCGCGTAAGGCATTCCCGCCCGTGCTGCGGTGCCGACCCTCGAAACGGGCCAACGCAGGGCCGGCGATACCCCCTTGCGTAGAAGTCTGGATTGCGTGGAACAGACGCGCGTGCGAACGTTCCTGGGCCGGCATGCCAACTGCACGTGCTTCGGGTTGCTCGTCATAGCCATGACTGGCATTACGTTCCATTGTGGTAATGGTCGGCAACACAGCGTTCACACCAAAACGCCTTGCCATCCAGATAAGCACACGTATGCGCCAACCAGGGATATAAGGGGAAACAGGCTGACCGGCTGCACGCAGGCGCTCGGCCCATAAGGCCGCATGACGTTGCTCGGTCTCGGCCATGCGCCGATACAGTTCCGCCAGACGAGTGTTTGTCTCTGCCTTTGCCAGTTCCTGATAGAGCAATGCGCTCTCCTGCTCAGAACGATAATTCGTTTGATAGCGTTCAATATCGCTTTTGATTGTCATAGCATCTTCCTTAAGAATTAACACGCATATGCCTGAAGCTCGGCTTGCACTCGCTGCACAACTTCGTCAACAGCGCGCGTAACCTCTGGCGAGAGTGTGATTCCCGCAGCATACTCTTTGCCTTCAATCGCATAGAGGACAAGCGAGTCTGGCAGACTATACAAGATATGCGCTATCCCCAACACCTCTCGTAGACCAACAGTATGCGTCGAGATACTTTCAAACGATGCCGGTAGCGGCTGCGTAAGCAGATCAAAGCGCATAATTGTCCCTGCTACCGCACCAAAAGAGGCAGCATCAATCATGATGACATGCGCTACATCTTTCCAGAGGTCGAGCAGGCGTGTCTCATCATCACAGCACAGCATCTCTATCCCTTGCTGATACAATGTTAGTTGTGCCTGCAACCGACGCACGACCACAAAGCCAACGCCGTCATCACACCGATACTCATTGCCCAGACCGATGATGCGCGCGAAGAGTGACACTGCCAACACATCCTTTCTGCTACGGTCTTTAGTCCCGTTCAACCGTCAATTTGAGGAAATGCGTAGCACAGGAGATGCAAGGATCGTAGTTGCGTATCGCCTGCTCGCACTGCCATGTCAATTGCTCATCGGGCAGGTGCATCGCGCGTTCAACGTACTGCCACAAATCCTGCTCAATACATTTCTGATTCTGCGAGGTGGGCGGGACAATTTTCGCCTCGACAATTCTACCATCCTCGGCCAGTTTGTAGCGATGGTACAGCGTACCACGTGGAGCCTCCGTGCAAGCCCAGCCGGTAGCGGCGCATGGTTGCAGTTCCACCGCCGCCCGGTCAGGTGGCTCGTATTGTTCAATAATCCGTAGAGCCTCATCAAAGGCATAGAGGATTTCGACACTGCGTACAATAATGCTCTGAAAGGGATTCTTGCAGACCGGGCCGGGACCCGCTGCGCGCGCCGCCTCCTGCGCCAGCGGTGAGAGACGATCAAAATTTACATTGTAACGCGCTAATGGGCCAGTCAAGTAAGCACCGCGCCCTTTGATGTGTGCATGAAGCGCGTGAGAATATGGCACCTGCTCTTCGATAATATGCTCCTCGAACTGTTGTGGCGTGATGTCAAGACCCTTGTTAGAAACCAGATGCCCTTCATTAAAAGGATATTCGTCTGGATGGCGCAGGGCCACAAATTCGTAATCCTGCTCAAAGTCGGGGAACGGTAGCTGCGCCACCCAGCGCACCGCCTCCAATGCCATCTCACGTCCACGCAGTAGTTGTTCTTTGAGTTGAGTAAACTCGCGCTTCTCCGGCACGCGATAAAAGCCGCCCACGCGCACATTCACCGGATGCACCGCGCGCCCACCCAGGAACGTAATCAACTCATTGCCAAGTTTTTTGATCTGCAAACCGCGTTGCACCATCTCCGGGTGATCCTGCGCCATACGCATGGCATCGGGATAACCGAGAAAATCGGGCGCATGCAGTAAATAGACGTGGAGAGCGTGGCTCTCGATCCACTCGCCGCAATAGAGCAGGCGGCGTAAGGCTCGAAGTTGACCCGTAACCTGCACACCAAAGGCCGCCTCCATCGCGTGAACGGCGCTCATCTGATAGGCAACGGGGCAGATACCACAGATGCGAGCCGTGATATCTGGTGCCTCGCTATAGTGTCGCCCGCGCAGAAACGCCTCAAAAAAACGTGGTGGCTCAAATATCCTGAACTTGACATCCTTTACCTGGTTCTTGCTAATCCTGACATACAGCGCTCCTTCACCTTCTACGCGCGCCAGATAGTCTACTTTGATCGTTTTTTCCACCTTTTTACTTTCACTCATGCCGTGTACTCTCCTGTCGAAATTCGGCAGCGTTCGCGTTAAAATTCCGAAATACATGGACAAGATCGCGCTCCTGTGCCCCAAGCTGACGCCAG
>DAOTVZ010000075.1:0-4268 GCA_034436045.1 Ktedonobacteraceae bacterium
CGTGATGAATCACGCCCCTCCGGGATGAGGTCATTGCCGATTGCGGGTGAAAAATCATGAAGACGCCCTGAGAGCCACGCGAGGGGTGTAAAGGGCGTGATGAATGACGCCCTGAGAGAGGTTCGACGGGCGAGCAAGGGCGTGATGAATCACGCCCCTCCGGGATGAGGTCATTGCCGATTGCGGGTGAAAAAATCATGAAGACGCCCTGAGAGCCACGCGAGGGGTGTAAAGGGCGTGATGAATCACGCCCCTCCGGGATGAGGTCATTGCCGGTGGCGGGTGAAAAAATCATGAAGACGCCTGAGAGCCACGCGAGGGGTGTAAAGGGCGTGATGAATCATGCCCTGAGAGAGGTTCGACGGGCAAGCAAGGGCGTGATGAATCACGCCCCTACGGGTTTGTGAATGGAGTTCATTATCACGTTCTCACAGAGGAGAAAGGTCAGGTTTCATGGGCATTATTTTGCATGTGCTGCCGGATTTTCTCAATGGTGCAAAAAATACCATTATTCTTTGCTTCACTTCTTTTGCGCTGGCATTGCTCGTTGGACTGATTCTAGCCTTGATGAGCAATGCCCCCATCACCTGGCTACGTGGTCCGGCGCGCATCTATATCGAGATTATTCGCAGTACACCCATGCTGGCACAACTATTTATTCTCTATTATGGTGTCAGCGCACTGCTGGCAACGGTCAACCTGGCGCAATATGATACTTCCTGGACGGCGGGGATTGCCACCCTGACTATTAACTATGCGGCTTACGAGGCCGAGGTCTTTCGCGCCGGTTTTCTCTCCGTCGATAAAGGCCAGCGCGAGGCCGCGCTTTCGCTAGGTCTGACCTCCCGGCAGAGTTTCTTTCGCATTGTGCTGCCGCAGGCCGTTCCGCTCATGATCCCGCCTTTTGTCAATGATTTCATCTATATGCTAAAAGACTCGGCTATTGTCAGCGCCATCGGATTGAGTGAGTTGACGGCAACGCTGGACTACTGGCGTGTGCGCAACGGCAGTAATCCCTTTCCCTATTTTGCGCTGGCCATCGCGCTCTATCTCGTTCTGAGCCTGCCTACCTCGTACTTCGCCCGCAGCTTCGAGCGTCGTCTGCGCTCGGCTTTGTAGTATGCATGAGGATTGCTATGCAACGGATTGATCACGCCACTATTGGTCTGGCTCCGCGCGCTCACACTGAGGCGCGACCCACAAAGAATATCTTGTTAATGATCCTGGATAAAGCCTTTTATGCCTTTTTTGTGCTAGCGCTTTTCGCATTCGCATATTATTTCTATGTGTATCGTCATCGATTCTTACTCGATCTACCGTTGCTATTGCAGGGCGCGGGTACAACGATCTGGCTCTCCGTGTCAAGCATGATCCTGGCAACCCTCTTCGGCTTTATTGGCGCGATGGGCCGTCTCTCGCCGATTGCGCCCATTCGCTGGCTGGCTCTGCTCTACGTTGAGATCGTGCGTGGCACGCCCATTCTGGTGCAGTTGCTGCTGTGGGGTTTTGGCGTGAGCGGCCTGCTGAGCAATCTGGGCTTTGATCCCTATACCGCCGCCTACCAGTTCATGACGGTCATTCAGGAAAACAGCTTTATGCCGGGTCCCGCCAGTCAATTGTTCTTTGATGCCGCCTTCTACGGCATTCTGGGCCTCAGCTTCAACTATGGGGCCTATCTCACCGAGGTCTTCCGCACCGGCATTGAGTCAGTAGATCGCGGTCAGAGTGAGGCGGCGCTGAGTCTGGGCCTGAATTCGCGCCAGGTGTTGTTCCGCATTGTGCTGCCGCAGGCGATTCGCATGACCATTCCGCCGTTTGCCAACTACTTCATCACGCTGGTGCAGGATACCTCGCTGCTCTCCCTGCTCGGCGGCGTGATCGAGATTCAGCAGTTGACCACCTCACTTGCCAGCCCGCTCTCCTCCGACCCCAACGCCATGCTCTTCGTCTATATCTTCGGGGCTTCGCTCTTCTTCATTATCTGCTATCCACTCGCGCTACTGGCGCGTTTTCTGGAGGGACGCCTGGCGATAGCGTATTAAAAACTGTGAACCATTTGTGAGCTAGTTCACAGTTGAGACAAAATCTTTATGTCATGTGCGACGTTTCGTATGGTGGAAAGTATTTACTTTTCACTAAATGAAAAAAAAGTGCTCGCAGGCGAGAAGTGAGGCAGACTTTATGAAATTGACTAAGAAACGTCCACATGCGTACCATTATTCGGCAGTGGCACTATTGCTGCTCGTTCTAATCCTGGCGGCATGTACAGGTAGCGGCAGTGGTACAGTGACTATCAATAATTCAGGCAGCCCAACACCTGCCGCGACGGCAACGACGGCATCAGCGACACCGACCGCAACCGCGACGACCACACCAGAGCCGACGGTTCCTTTAACCTCTATTCGTATGCTGAACCAGACGGCAGGCTGGGCCTTGACGAAGAATGCGATCCTTAAGACGGCCGATGGGGGACATACCTGGCTGGATGTGACGCCCGCCAATGCACCGTTGAACGCGCAAAGCAGCGGCGATTTTATGGACGGCAACTATGCCTGGGTAGCAACCTTGCAGGGTTCAACTGTCACCATTTTGCGCACCAGCGATGGCGGCGTACACTGGCAGAGCGCCACGTTTACTACCCAGCAGCGCGGCTTAGATCGTCCTCACTTCATCAATACGCAAGATGGTTGGATTGCCACTTTGACGCCACAGGGCATGTTCCATACCGATGAGGAGATCTATCAGACGACGGATGGCGGCCAGAGCTGGACAATGGTTGCGACGACGGCGAATGCGGCCAGTGGCTTGCCTGCGGCGGGCAATAAGACCGGCATCTCGTTCATGAATACGACGACCGGTTGGGCTACGGCTGATATTCCGGCGGATTATAGCTGGCTCTATAAGACAACCGATGGCGGCAAAACCTGGCATAACCAGCCGCTACCCGTTCCCAGTGGCATGAGCAGTGTTGGCGAGTTTATCACCACACCGCCGGTCTTCTTCGGCTCGACCGGCATCATGCCTGTGCTGCTCTTTGTCCAACATGGGGGCATCGACCTCTACGTAACGAACAACGGCGGCCAAAGCTGGACACCGACTCAATATACCGGCATCAACAGCCAGAACGTTTACGTGGTTGATCCGCAGCATGCCTGGGCAACTACCACGACAGCTTCTAATGCGACCGTTGTGTATGCAACTAGCAATGGTGGGAAGAGCTGGCAGCAGCTTTCTACGCTTCCACAGCCCGTTGGTACATTGAGCTTTATCGATGATCTGCATGGCTGGGCCATTGGCACAAATACTAGCTCGACGCCACTGCTGTGGAGTACAAGCGATGGTGGGCAAAGCTGGCAGAGCATCACCTACCAGATTGTACATTGATTCGTAAGGAGCCGGTTTACTGCGTCCATCATGCGGTAAACCGGCTCCCTGATAAATTAATTAATGTACATCAATGGTGAAGGGAAGGTTCATAATGTATTGCGCACACATCTGGCCCGGCTTGCACAACGCTGCCTTCTGGAAAGTTAGTTTGACGGTACCGGCGCTCTGCGCGCTAAACTGCCAGATGCAGGCTTTAACTGATTGGTCGGCGAAACCGGCGGGGTTAAGCAGTTGCAGGTTGCCTTGCGATGTGGTGGGACCAGACCATTTGCTGCCAAAGGGTAGACGCACCTCGATGATATTGCCAACCTGGGCATTGACAATGCTATGAGTCTGCGATGGCTCAATAATCACATCAGCGGTTTTTGGATTGTTGTTCACAATGTTAGTAGGACAGCCGTAGGCGGTACCGTTACTCTGACCACCGGTTGGGCTGGCCGGAGGGCCGCCCGCGCCCGTATTTGTGCTACCGGCTCCACATGCCGCCAGCAGGAAGACGAGCATGAAGGCAGATACAAGGAGCGTGAAAGGTGACTTTACGTAATTCTTCAACGATCTGGATGACATAGCGTAACTCCTTCATTGCATCTCAATACAAGATGAACTTCTAAACTGTATGCCCGATCATGTAACAGCGGTTGCACGCTCTTTACGGTATGGGATACAGACTGCTGTATCTTTCACTGTCAAGACGCTATATCACCACAAAAAGTTCCCGCTTCCATCCCACTCTAGTCTGCTGCCGGAAATGAAGACAGGGAGAGCATCAGCAGGAGTTCCTCGGCGTCGAGCAGAAAACGCCGCGCAGGTAATACTTGATGCACCAGACCGAGATGGAACGCTTCCCACGCACTGAATACCTGCTCGCTCTCGATCAGTTT
>DAOTVZ010000076.1:0-21078 GCA_034436045.1 Ktedonobacteraceae bacterium
AAAGCTCTAGAGGCAAAGAAGCCTTAGGAAGTTTCCCCATAACTAATATCACCAGCTTGATTTCTCCATACCCATTCTAAATAATGCGATAGGTTGCCTGTCCACATCACTTCTACAGTAGAAAACAAGAAACCATGCAGGGAAGATCATTCTAAAATTAGCGCGGACGTTTTCAACCCATTCTAAGGCTTTTTTCTAAAATTACTGCGGATTTTCTGCTTATTCTAAAATTATTCTGGACGGCACAGATCAGCTCGGCGTGTGTTTGAGGCAGAGGCGTATGGGAGTCGAACCCACCAGGGGACGCGCCGAGCGCCCCCCCAGCCGTTTTGAAGACGGTGGGACCCACCGGGATCCCTACACCTCCACGCTGCGCTACTATTGTGCCATGCTTCTGTCTGCCTGTCAAGCCAGTTCGCGGATGCGTTGCACGCTGACCTCGGTCAGATCATGTACCGCCAGTTCGGCAGCGCGCAAGCCGGGCAGATCGCGTCCACCTGTGACTGCGATGGCATACATACCGGCAGCGTGGGCCGCCTCGATGCCTGCGACGGCGTCTTCAATCACTAGACAGTGATGCGGCTCAACCTGTAAGAGTTCGGCGGCTTTGAGGAAGATGTCCGGCGCGGGCTTGCCACGGGCCACCATCTCGCCAGAGACAAACACGTCGAGATAACGGTCGAGGCCCAGGAGTTCTTTAATAAGTTCGATATTGGCCGGTGGTGTTGAGCTACCAAGTGCCTGTCGATAACCTGCTTCGTGCAAGGCACTCATCAGTTCGATAGCACCGGGGAGCGGGTGCGCCATCTCGCGGATCAGTTCGCGGAAATAGCTCTCTTTGCGGTCGGCAAGTTCGCGTACTTGCTTCGGCGTCAACTGTCTGGGAGCGAACAGGGCGGGGATGATCACATCGTTGCGTTTGCCAAAATCGGCCCAGAACTGTTCGTCGGTAAAAGGAATACCCTCTTCCCTGGCCAGACGATACCAGGATAGCCGGTGCGCTTCCGCACTATCGATAATCACCCCATCAAGGTCCCAGATGACCGCTCGAATAGTATTTGCCATGATGTCAGTAAGACTCCTGCTGTTTTCTTTTATGATACCACTTCAATGATAGGGCGACTCTTCAGCTATTGCGTAGACGCTCCTCGTTTTCTCATGGTAGAATGGGCGCAAGCTAGCGCGCTGCCCATCGCAAGCTGGCAAGCGTGATGCATAATTCCTTTATTGAGGAATATCTGGTTGAAAGGTCTACTATCAAATATGGGTTATCCGAAATTTTTTCATGAGGAAATAGAAACGCTGCCCCGCGAAAAGCTGAAGCGTATGCAATTGGAGCGGCTTCAGCGCATTGTCGAACGGGCATATACAGAAAACGTATTTTACCGTAAATTGTATGATGAAGCGGGAGTAAAGCCGACGGATATCAGGCATCTGGAAGATATTCACAAGTTGCCATTGTTGGAAAAGAAGACGGTACGCGCGGCTTATCCCTATGGTATGGCGCTGGTGACGCCGGGGGGAACAGGCGGGGCCTTGCAGATGCACAGTACCAGTGGCACGACAGGGAAAAGTGTGCCGGTTTTTGCCACCAAAAAAGATATTGCCTACTGGTCAGACCTGAACGCACGCGAGCTATGGATGACTGGCTTCCGCCCAGGCGATATTCTGATGAATTGCTACGGCTATGGACTGGCGACCGGTGGTTTCGGTTTTCATTATGGCGCGATGGCGATGGATGTGATGGCGATTCCGATGGGGTCGGACGCGCGTCAGTATGAACGCATGCTCGACTTTATCGTTGATTTTGGTGTCACCGGCATGTGTATGACGCCCTCGGTGGGTCTGTATGTTGGTACGAAGGCGCGTGAGCATGGGATCGATTTTACACGAACGAAACTTAAAATAGGGCTGTTCGGGGCCGAGCCATGGCCCTGGGAGACGCGGCTCAAGCTGGAAGAGCTGTTTAACATCACTGCTTATGATGAGTATGGCATGACGGAATTTTTGGGGCCGGGGATGACCTGTGAGTGCGAGGTACGGGATGGTATGCACGCCTGGGCTGATGCCTTCCTGGTAGAGTGCATCGACCCGGAGACGGGCGAGCCAGTAGAAGAGGGTCAGGAAGGTGAACTGGTCTGGACATGGCTGGCCGCCGATGGAACAGCTATGATTCGCTATCGTAGCCGTGACCTCTCGCGTCTGTGGTGGGAGGAGCGTTGTTCCTGTGGACGTACCCATCCCAAGATCGCAGCCATCAAAGGACGTACCGACGACGCGGTTTCTATTCGCGGTCTGATCGTCTTTCCCAGCCAGGTCGAGGCGGCCCTGGTCAAGTTTCCTGAGACGGGGGCCAATTTCCGTATCATCGTCGATAAGCGCGACGGACTGGATACCTTTGATCTGAAGGTTGAGGTGAAGGATGTGGCTCTGCTGGCTCAACCAGAGCGTGTGCGTGTTGTGGCACGTGAGATGGTTGAAGCGGTGAAGGCTATCACCGGCAACGCTCCTAAAGTGGAACTGGTGGCCCCCGATAGCTTGCCGCGCGCCACAGGTGGCGAGTCGAAGACGGCCAGCGCGCGCGTCGAGGATCGCCGTAAAAAATAGGCGCTGAAGTAAGGTAACGGCGAACGGGTATCGATGAGCAAGGCGACCACAAGGGTAACGCACCTGTAATATTGTGATGGGTCTCATGCTTATTCTCATCGTGTGGTAATTCCCTTGTGGATGCCCTGTTTATTGTGCATGAAGCTAATGACAACGATGGGGGGATAGTGTTATAATATCGACCTTGAGGAGAAAATAAGCAGAAGGGATACAGTGCTGCTCGCAGAGAGGCGTAACGATGACAACAACGACCATTCCACGCGGTAAATATCATATCTGGACGGTTGGTTGCCAGATGAACCAGGCCGATTCACAACGCATTCAGGCGCTGTTGGATGAACTGGGCTGGGAAGAGAGTAGTATGGAGCAGGCGAATCTGGTGATTTTGAATACCTGTAGTGTACGCCAGGCTCCCGAAGAGAAGGCCCATAATCTGCTGGCCCGGCTCAGACATGCGAAAGAGGAGCGAAGCGACCTGCTGGTAACACTGATGGGTTGCATGATTGGGAATCAGAAGACGATAGATGCGTTGAGCAAGCGCTATCCCCATATCGACCTGTTTATGAAGGTAGAGCAGGCAGACATTTTGCCGCGTTTCCTGGAAGAGCGCTGGACGCCCATTTCCGGTGCGGGTTGCCTCGATGTTGAGTTTATGCCGGGACAGCCGAGGGCGTCTGCTACTGCGGATACTCAACCTTTGCCTGAGACGCCAACTGTGCCGATTGCTCCCACCGTGGCTACATCGTTCAGCCGTGCGGGGAAGCGTACCGTATTGCCGATGTCGATTGTGCCCAGGCCGGGAGAACGTATCGCACATTATCCCACTAATGTTGAACATACGAAGGCAGGCCCCTCTGCCTGGCTGCCGGTGATCCTGGGCTGTAACAAAGTTTGTACCTATTGTATCGTCCCCTATCGTCGTGGACGCGAGCGTAGTCGCCCGATTGAGGAGTTGGTGACCGAGGCGCGTCTGCTGGTCGAGAAGGGTGCGAAAGAACTGACTTTACTTGGACAAACGATTGAGGCGTATGGCCTGGATCTGCCTGAGAAACCAGACCTGGCCGATTTGATGACGAGCCTGAGCGAGATCGAGGGCTTGCAGCGCATCCGTTTCATGACCTCTTATCCACGTCATATGACGGATAGCATGATTGAGCGTATGGCCCATTTGCCGAAGGTTTGTGAGCATTTGAATATTCCCGTGCAGGCTGGGGATGATGAGGTACTGAAGCGTATGAAACGCGGCTACACGGTTGCTGAATATTGTGAGAAGATTGACCGTGTGCGAGCATTATGGCCCAATGTCTCGCTTTCTACAGACGTGATAGTGGGTTTCTGTGGCGAGACGGAGGAAGAGTTCCAGCATACGCTCGACCTGCTTGAAAAGATACGTTTTGATGTGGTACATGTCGCTGCCTACTCGGTGCGTCCTGGGACGGTGGCGTCGCGTTGGGAGGACGATGTGCCTCTGGCGGAGAAGAAACGTCGTCTGCATGCGGTAGAGGAGTTGCAGGCGAAGATTGCGCTGGAGATCAACCAGCAGTATGTAGGCAGAATAGAAGAGGTGATGATCGAGGAGCAGAACTTCTCGCATGGGCGGTGGCAGTGGAAGGGGCGTAACCGCGCCAACAAGTGGGTCTTCTTCCCACTGGCGGAGGAGCATGAGGCATCGGAGTTGCAGCAATTACGGGCAGGCGATATCGTAAAGGTGCGCATTGATCATGCTTCTGCCTGGTCGTTACAAGGTTGCGCTGTTGCTGTATAATAGGCACACCATTATTCGACACATCAATGTGATGAGGGAGGAGGCGTTGTATGGCGCAAGCACTCACGCCTGAGGAAAAAATTCGTCTCAAGAAGCTGTGGACGGAGCAGGCTATCAAGCAAGCTCAAGAGGGACAGTGGGAAGAGGCGGTTATTACGAATAAGAACATCTTGCAGCTTTTCCCCAATGAGCCGGAGGCATTCAATCGATTGGGCAAGGCGTACAGTGAATTGGGTCAATATACGGAAGCGCGTAACGCATACGAGCAGACGTTGAAATATAGTCCAAACAATACAATTGCGAAGAAGAATATAGAGCGATTAGCATTATTACAGGATACTGTTGCACCTGTGCCTGCTGTTCATAGCTCGAATGGTTTTGAGCGTATTGATCCGCGCCGCTTCATCGATGAGCCTGGGAAGACAGGCGTGACCGAACTGATCAACCTGGCTCCGGCCTCGGTACTGGCAAAGGTGGGTGTTGGCGATACCGTTCAACTGTATGTGAATGGGCACCGATTGCTGGTGCGTAACTCGGCGGGCAATGATATTGGTCAGATTGAACCCCGGCTGGCGAATCGCCTGATTGAGTTTATGGAGCATGGCAACCGCTATGCTGCGGCCATCCTTTCCATTGAAAACGGTCAGGTGCGTCTGATTATCCGTGAGGAATATCAGCATCCGAGCATGTTCGGCAAGGTCAGCTTCCCATCACAGGGCAGTAGCGAGATGATTCGTGCTTATATCAAAGACTCGATGTTGCGCTATGATCGTGACGAAGAGGAAGAGTTGGGTAGCGAAGACGAGTATTATGATAGCGGCGACGAAACGGATGAGATGACCGAAATCGACTTTGAAAGTGGTATAGATACCGAGGAGTAAACTGTGCCAGAAATTGTAGATTGAAAGGTGGTGTAAAAGTGAACAAGACGAAACGTGTTGCCTGGCGAAAGCATCGCATCAAGGCGAAAAAGATGAAGGAGAAGCGTCTCCTGGCTCAGAAAACCAGTAGTTCTGCGGCAACAGCAACAACGCGGCGCTAAAAGAAGGCAGTGAAGTGCATGTGAGTTATGAGCAGTTTTACCTCGTCTTCTTCATCGGTCTCCGTTCGTAATATTCTCGCGCTGCTCGCCTCACGAGATGCACATCTGGTAGCCGGTGCCGGGGGATTAGAGCGGCGGGTGACGTGGGCATGTCGTATGCGTGCGCGTTTACCCGCCTTTGAGAGCGTGCAGGGCGGTGAGCTGGCGCTGCTCACTCTTGCCCAGTTGCGTCGTCTTGGCGAGACTCTTCCTCAACTCTTGAAAAGTCTGTATCGTGCCGGTATTGCGGCGGTGGCAGTGGCGGCCTCGTCAACGGAGATTCTGGGAGAAGAGGCCATCACGCTGGCTAATCAACTCAATGTACCGCTGATTCTGCTTCCTCCGGCAGCGTTGTTGGAGGAGATTGAGCGCGAAGTCATTACTTTCGTGGTCAACTATCGTGGCGAAGTTGAGCGCAAGGCGACAGAAATTTTCCAGCAACTTATGCAGATGAGCGCGCACGGAGCAGGTATTAAAGGCATTTGTGAATATCTAGCCAATGTGCGTGAAAAATGGGTGCTGGTACAGGATGCTGACCAGCAGGTGCGCCTGCAAGCTGCACCTCCTTCGGAACCACTCCTCACTCTTCCCACACCTCTCACCGATGAATGGTTGCGACGTCATAAGCTGGCCTGTATTGTTGAGCCGATTGCTCTGCGCCACGAGGTAGTCGGTACGCTTGCTCTGATTGGACACGAAGGCGATTTTGACTACCTGGAACGCATCATTCTCAGTCAGGTTGTACCCATTCTTGCTATAGAGTTTGCGCGTGAACGCGAGCGTAGCGAGGTGGAGAGTCGTTATCAGGTTGAAGCCTTTACGGATGTCTTGCAGGGTAATTATCAGAGCGCCGACGAAATGATTGCGCGCGCGCGCATTCTAGGGTATGATCTCTCCACGCCACAGGTAGTAGCCATGTTTGAAACCACGCTTGCGGATGGGGAGGAAAAATTGTTTACACAATGGAGCAGGCGGGTTCGTGATGAACTCTTGCGTGTCTGGCCCTCCTGCTGGCTCCTGCCTGATATGCGCAGGGTGGTGGCGTTGTTACCGATGGCGGCGACAGAAGATGGGGGAGGTGATGACCGTGCCTACGAGCAGGCGGTGTATATGCGACTGGAACGGGTTCACGCGCGTTTGCAACAGGGGCGTAACCCTATAGCCACTGTTGGCATTGGGCGCGTGGCGAAGCAGTTACAGGATATTCCGAAATCATCGCGTGAAGCGCAGCAGGCTCTGGAGATCGGTCAGCGTCTCTTTGGTGTCGGCACCATCAACTCGTTCGCTCGTCTGGGCGTCTATCGCCTGCTCTTCTATCTGGACGGGCATCAGGAGCTAACCGATTTTTACTACGAGACGCTTGGTCCACTACTCGATCATGATGCGCGGAATGATGGCCCGCTGATAGAGACGCTAGAGGGCTTCTTTCGCTGTAACGGCAATCTGAGCGAGACGGCGCGCACGATGCATCTGCATCGTAATTCGCTGCTCTATCGTCTTGGGCGCATTGAGGAGTTGCTGGGACGCTCACTAGAAGACCCGGAATTACGTCTCTCGCTACAAGTTGCGCTAAAAATACGTCATTTGCATCACCAAAACTAATTATGGTTGAATGGCATTGCCACCTGTAGCTTTCAGCAGGCGATCATGGATGGCCAGGCCAATACCCTCTTGTGCAAAATCACGGCAGAGAATAACATCAACGCCGCTCTCCTCTAATGTGCGTAGACCCGCGAAGAGGCGTGCAGCCACAGTTTCTGGCGTTCGTGTGCTACCCAGAATGTATAGTGCTGTTCCGTTCTGCTGAAACATTGCCGCGTCTTCCTCCGCGATGAGCAGGCCAACGCGCTCTCCTCGTGCCTGTCGTCGTCGTGTTTCTGCCAGCATGCCTGCGCGTATCTGTTCTTCGCTGCCGGTGACGAGCAAGGCAGGCACGGCAGGCGCGTAATGTGTGAGCATCTGGCCCGGTGACTTGAATTTCTCGCCTTCGTGCTGCGTATTCGCTTGTAACGCGCGAGGCCGGGGAGGTTGCACAGAGGGCAGGACGGTGCGTAACGCTTCCAGGCTGGTGCCGCCGGGGCGCAGAATGATAGGTGTTTCTGCGCACAGGTCGAGTACTGTGGATTCAACGCCAACTTCGCAAGGGCCAGCGTCTAGAATCAGTGGTACCCGCCCGTGCAGGTCGGCAAAAGCGTGTTGTGCCGTTGTGGGGCTGACATGCATAAAGCGATTCGCACTGGGCGCAGCAACCGGCACACCGGCGGCGCGAATCAGTGCCAATGCGACTGCGTGGCGCGGCATACGAATGGCGACGGTTTCCATGCCTGCCGTGACCTGCCTGGGTACCCTGGGATGGGCCGGTAACACAAGTGTGAGTGGCCCCGGCCAGAAAGCCTCCGCCAGCTTCCTGGCTTCGGTGGGAATCGCCGTAACCAGTTGTTCTAGTTGCGCCAACTCGGCGATGTGAACGATTAATGGGTCGCTGTATGGGCGTCCTTTGGCGGCGAAAATCTCTGTCACCGCTGTGACCTCAAGCGCGTTGGCCCCCAGACCATAAACTGTTTCGGTCGGAAAAACCACCAGTTTACCTTGTTGTATCAAGTCTGCGGCGCGCTGAATGAGTTGTTGCTGTGGTTGGAGCGCATTGATCTGGATAAGTTCTGTCTCTATCTGTTGCATGCACGTAGTAATCCTTTGTCCATAGATTCTGGCTGTCTATTATAGCTGTTTCCCGCTATGTTGGCGAATCATGTTCCCTACCTGGTTTAGCGAAAGCGTATGGATGGTTGATTATGCAGTAGAGTGCGTACATCTTGAGGGTTGATGCTGGCGATATCACCCGCGATACAGCGTTTGAGCGCGGCCAGCGCATTGCCGAAGAGCAATGATGAGATGCCACTGCTTGCATGCAGTTCATGGTACAGTGGGCCATCCAGATAGCTATAGAGGTAGCCAGCGGCGAAGGCGTCACCCGAACCGAAGCGAAAGTGGCCCTCGGTTGGTAGAGCGGGGGCTATGGCAAACTGCCCGTTGCGCAGTTCAGCCGCTCCCTCTCGACCGAGCGTTACCACGAAGGTACGTTCTTGTTGATCACCGGCGAAGCGGTGAGAGAGCCGGGTGAGTATCTCCTGGGGACTGCCGGTGATGTGCCAGAGGTCGGCGGCATCCTCGCGTGTGCAGATAAGAATGCTGGCTTGTCGGCAATACTCCTCAAGGCGGTGTGCGGCCTCGGTTGGCGACCAGAGTTTTGCACGGTAGTTGACGTCGAAGGAGATCGGGATATGTTGTGCTAATGCGCGTTGAAACAGGCGCGTTGTCGCAGCATGTGCCTGCTCGCTCAGGGCGGGAGTGATGCCGGTCAGGTGTAGCAGGCGCGCCTGATCGACGAGCGTGTAGTCGAGCGTGTCAGGGTCGAGCGTGGCGCAAGCGGAGTTTGCGCGATCATAATAGACCTGAATGCCGAGCGGTGGGGGTGCTTCTTCCGCATAGAAGATGCCCAGGCGCGTCGGGTTTTGCTGCCAGAGGATGTGTGTAGTTTGCACGCCATGCTGCCGCAACTCGCTTTCAACACGTCTCCCCAGTGGCGTATCGGGTAGCGCAGAGAGCCAGGCTGTCTGCAAGCCAAGCCGCGCCAGGGTGCATAGTGTGTTGGATTCTGTGCCTGCAACATGGACAGAGAAGGTGGTGGCGCTATCCAGGCGGATTCCTTCTGGGGGACTCAGGCGCAACATGGTTTCGCCGAAACTGAGGACATCGATGGACATAGGTTTTCCTCACCCTTCTTGCTCATAAAGTATCAGTGTGTTTGCGAGTCATATTACCTTACCATTCGGCGACGGTGCCATCGCTGTTGCGCCATACAGGATTATGCCAGTTATGACCGATGGCCGCAGCTTGCCGCACTTTCTCTTCGTCGATGCTGATGCCCAGGCCGGGGCCATCTGGTATCTTGACAACGCCGTTGCGATAGGTGAAGACTGTTGGATCGGCCAGGTAGTCTAGCAGGTCGCTTTTCTCGTTGTAGTGGATGTTCAGGCTTTGTTCCTGGATAAAGACATTGGGCGTGCTGGCATCAATCTGAATGCATGTTGCCAGTGCAATGGGGCCAAGAGGACAATGAGGAGCAATGGCGACATCATAAGCTTCAGCCATAGTTGCGATTTTCTTGACCTCGCTGATGCCGGCGGCGTGTGATGGGTCAGGTTGTAGAATATCGACATAGCCGTCCTGCAATAAGCGTTTGAAGTCCCAGCGTGAATAGCGGCGCTCGCCGGTAGCGATGGGGATAGAGGTATGATGGGCGATTTCGCGCAGTGCTTCATCATTTTCGGGCAAGACGGGTTCTTCAATAAATAGAGGGTGCAAAGGCTCCAGTTCTCTTGCCAGCACTTTAGCCATGCTTTTGTGGATACGCCCATGAAAGTCGATGGCGATACCGAAGGCGTTGCCTGTTACAGCACGTACCTCACTGACGCGCTTGATGACTTCATCAATTTTATCGTAAGAGTCAATAAAGTGCATCTGGCTGGTGGCATTCATTTTGATAGCGGTAAAGCCAGCGTCCAGGCGGTCGCGTGCGGCCTGAGCCACATCGGAGGGGCGATCACCCCCGATCCATGAATAGACGCGCACGTGATCACGCACGAGGCCGCCGAAAAACTCATAAATAGGTATATTATAATATCTACCCTTTAAATCCCATAATGCCTGATCTACACCGGCCATCGCGCTGAGCAGGACAGCGCCGCCGCGATAGAAACGCCCGCGATAGAGTTGCTGCCAGATGTCTTCAATACGTCGGGGATCTTGCCCGATCAGAAAATCACCAATTTCCTGCACTGCTGCTGCGACCGTGCTGGCATGGCCCTCAAGGATGGGTTCGCCCCAGCCGCTGAGGCCCTCGTCGGTGGAGAGTTTGAGAAAGAGCCAGCGTGGAGGAACCTGGAAGAGTTCTAATGTGGTAATCTTCATAACGGCAATGTATCCTTCTAAGCTGTAATTGCTGAGCGCTGAAAACGGGTTCTATCTATGTATTACTCTTCATTATAGCATGGTCGCGCTGTGTTGTTATGGTTATTGCTTTCATTATATCGTGAGGAGATACTTATGCGTTTGCCTCGATTGTACTTCCTGATAATGAGAAGACTTTAGTGGGGAGAGATGGGTAGTGCGACATTTGTAATCCCCTGGCAGGGTTTCATATACTATGATAGTTACTACTATTTCGTGGAAACTGAGGAAATGAGACATGACCCAGACAAGCCAACGCATTATTCGACGTCGCCAACCGATTGCCATTGTGCGGCTAGACGATCTTTCGGAGGCGATACCATTGAGCGAGGCGCTTTGTGAGGGGGGGATCAATGCGCTGGAGTTTACCTTTACCAACGCGCAGGCTCCTCAGGCTATTGCACAGGTGCGGCGCGCAATGGGTGAGCACGCCATTGTGGGGGCAGGTACGGTGCTGGATGCGCAGCATGCCAAAATTGCGATTGAAGCAGGAGCGCAATTTCTTGTGACACCTGCTCTCTTGACGGAGGTGATTCACAGTGCGCGTCGGCATCAGGTACCTGTAATATGCGGGGCTTTTTCGCCGACGGAAATACTGGCGGCCTGGCGCGAGGGAGCGGATTTCGTCAAAGTCTTTCCGGCGGGACGACTGGGACCGGGCTATCTTAAAGATGTGCTGGCACCACTACCGGATATCTTGCTCGTGCCGACCGGCGGGGTGAGCCTGGAGAATTGTGCGGCTTTTCTGGCGGCAGGTGCCTACACAGTGGCGATTGGTAGCCAGTTAGTAGACCGAGATCTGGTACGGAAGAAGAACTGGGCCGCGCTGACAAGCCTTGCCCGGCAGTATGTTACCGCTTGCAGCATTTCTCTGTAGATTTGTTGTTTGTGACAATTCGGTGTGGTAGTCGGTTTACCGCGCCCTTGTAGGAGGCAATCGATGGATGAAGTTACACAGGTATTGGCCAGCCATAACAGGTTGGGTGAGGGGCCAATCTGGAATAGCACAGAGCAAGCATTATACTGGGTCGATATTCTCGATGGCACCTTCTGGCGTTATCATCCCGCCTCGGACTCGCACGAGATATTTTATGTTGGTGTGCCGATAGGTGTGATGGCTTTCAGGGCAGGCGGGGGCCTGGTAATGGCGACTAAACAGGGTTTTGCAATCTGGGATGAAGAGCAGCGGCAGTTGAAGGTTATTGCCAATCCGATTGCCGACCAGGAACATATGCGTTTTAATGATGGTGCTGTCGATTGTGCGGGGCGTTTCTGGGCCGGAACGGTCAGCATGGTGGATGAACTCAGCCCGGAGGGTGTGCTGTACCGGCTTGATCCTGATTATTCTGTGCATGTGATGGAAACTGGTATTTGCGTAAGTAATGGCATTGGCTGGAGTCCTGATAATACGGTGATGTATTTTACGGACTCTCCCCGGCGCATCATTTACGCCTATGATTTCGATGTGGTGACAGGTGCAATTGCCAATCGCCGTATCTTCGCGCGTCTGGAGGAAGGGAATGCGGTGCCTGATGGGCTGGCAGTCGATAGTGCAGGTTATGTCTGGAGCGCCTGCTGGGATGGTGCGAAGCTCATCCGCTATGCGCCTGATGGGCGGATTGAGCGTGCTATTGCGGTGCCTGCGCAGCGACCGACCAGTTGTGTCTTTGGTGGAGAGGCGCTTGACGAATTATATATTACCTCGGCCTGGAATGGGCTGGATGAAGAGGCTCTCGAACGCTACCCACTGTCCGGTGATCTCTTCCGCTTGAAAGCTCCCGTCAAAGGTTTAGAGAAGTATGCCTTTGCGGGATGATGATATAGTGTGCATTAACACGAGAGTTCCGGTAGGTCGAACAGGTCGTCGAGGCAGGCGAGTGCTGTGGGCGACCTGTTAAGGCTGGTCTGGATAGGTTTCATATAGCCATAGCTAGCGATGGGCTGGGCTGATCTGCCGGCGAAGTGCTTGCCATGCGTGGTAATCGTCCAGCATGCCAGCATAGTAGTGGTTGGATTTCTCGCGTATCGTCTGTTCATCAAACCAGTATGGTTGCCCCTCTGCTGTGGGACGAAGGGAGCCACCCACCACCTTTGCCTGATAGATGATGGTGATGGTACTCATATCGTCGAGACGTTGTGTGATACCTGGATAAACTGTAATCACATCGCCAACTTCCAGGAAGAGGCCAGTTTCCTCGTGTCCTTCACGCATGGCGGTTTGTACCGGATGTTCATGCCAGCGTGAGAAGCCGCCGGGGAAGGCCAGACTGCCATCCGGGCGTTCTAGCACAAGGTACCGACCTTCCTGTTCGACTATGACGCATGCGCACCCGAAAGGTGGGAGATGTCCTCCCAGGAGGATATTGAGCAAATTGAAACCGATGCTGATGATTCGTTTAGACATCTGATATGACATGTTTGTATCCTACCTGTCCTTCATTTTAATGACATTTATCTCTCTGTTTGGCAAGCTGTTTACAAATCCATTATAGGCGGGCAAACAAAGACAGCAGATAGTCATAGGCAAGGACAATGGAGGAAAACGCAGGTGGTAGGAGTAACAAACGGGGTAGCGAGGCAGTGGGCGTGTACCATCATGCCTACTGCCTCACCGCTGTGTGTTCATTCTAAAAAGAATGGCATTTGTGTGCGGCTAGCGACCGCTACGGGCCTGAGCGCGACGGATAAAGGCATCGACCATGACGGCCAGCACCAGCACGATACCTTCGACGATCAGTTGTACGGCGGCTGGCTGATTGAGTAGCGCGAGGCCGTTTTCGAGGCTGGTCAGGATCAGCGCACCGAGAATGACCGACCAGACGGAGCCGCGACCACCGAAGAGGCTGACGCCGCCAATCACGGCAGCGGCGATAGCATCAAGCAGCAGGTTGGGCGAGATGGCCGACGCTACGGCGTTACTGCGTGAGGCATCGACGATACCACCGATAGCTGCAAGTGTTGAGCAGAGTGTAAAGATGGCGATGCGGATGGCGGTGACGTTGATACCGGCACGACGCGCTGCTTCGGCATTGCCACCGACAGCATAGACGTGGCGTCCGAAGGTTGTTTTGGTCAGGATCAACCAGAAGATGAGCATCAGGCCGACCAGGATAGCGCCGGAGTTGGGAACACCGAGATAGGTGCCTGGGGTGGGGCCAGGGGCATTCTCCAGCAAGGCCACCACGCCCTCAACGACGACGGCGATGATGACGAGCCGCAGGACGAGTTGCCATAGTGGCATTCTGCGTAGTCCTGCCCGTCCTCGCTGTATGTAGTCGAGAACGGTGACGATGATATAGATAATGAGAACGAGTGTTGGCAAGCCAATACCGAGTATTTCGGGCAGATAGTTGGTGGCGAGGGCCAGGACAGCCGGGTCAATCAGGGGTAGGGATGCCTGGTTATTGAGCAACTGTTCAATGAGACCGGCGTAGGCGATAGAGGCGGCTAGTGTGACAATGAAAGATGGGATGCGGATAATGGCGATCAGCACGCCGTTAAGAAGACCGGCAGCGAGGCCAGCGAGGATGCCGATAACGATGGCTTCCCAGGCCGGAGCGCCTGCGCGCGCGGATAGGATGCCCATGACGACCGCACCGAATGTGCCGACTGCTGCGATAGAGAGATCGATCTCGCCTAACAACAGTACCAGGGCGGCAGCCACGCCGTCAATGCCGATGGTTGCGGTTTGTAGGACCAGGTTGGAGAGGTTGCCTGGGGTCAAGAAGACGCCGTTGGTTGTGATGGCGAAGAAGATGGCAATAATGACCAGGGTGAGCAGGACGGGTAGGAAACCCAGGTCATTACGCAGTAACTGCCCAAGAGTTTGTTTTGGTAAATAGCTTGGTACCTCAACCGAGGTGATAGCAGTTCCACTTGAGGCACTGCTGATGTCGGTGGTATGGGGATTGATGGTTTCGCTCATGCCTGAAGCCCTCCGTGACCGTTGCCAGGAACATCCCCGAATTCTGCCCCGGTAATGGCGGCGACAATCTTTTCGGGGGTGGTATCTTTGATGTTAAAGGTGGCTACTTTGCGACCGAGGCGCAGAACGGTGACACGATCAACGACCTCGAAAACGTCGGCCAGATTGTGGGAAATGACGATGACCGACAGGCCCTGTTCGCGCAGACGTTTGATCAGGTTTAATACCTGGCGGGTTTGTGCCACACCCAGCGCGGCGGTTGGCTCGTCCAGGATGACCACTTTTGCTTTATGCAGGATGGTGCGGGCTACAGCGACGGACTGGCGTTGACCACCGGAGAGAGTGGAGACAGGCACGCGCACCGAGGGTACTTTCACATCAAGCGTGCGCAGCACACTAATCGTCTGCTTCTCCATCTCGATTTCGGCGAGAGGTGCCAGTACTGGAAGCGGGGCCATGCGTTCTTCACGTCCCAGGAACAGGTTCGAGACGATGTCCAGGTTATCGCATAGTGCCAGGTCCTGGTACACGGTTTCAATGCCAACATTGGTGGCAGCTTGAGGACTTGTGATTCGGACGAGTTGGCCTTCCAGGTAGATTTCGCCTGAATCGGCGGGGCCGACGCCGGAAATCGTCTTAACGAGCGTGGATTTGCCAGCACCGTTATCACCTACCAGCCCCATTACTTCTCCCGCATAGACCTCAAGACTGACATTAGTGAGCGCTCTCACTGCGCCAAACGACTTGTTGATGTTGACCAGGCGCAGGCGAGGTTCACCTCTTTGTGAGATAACTTCTGTAGACATAGATGCTCCATGAAAGATTAAGTAGAAATGTCAAAAGTGCCTTACTGTGAAAAAGGACACTCTAAGTATACCATGTTTGCTTAGAAAGCTGTACTTTAAAGATATGTGGATCAACAATCCTTATGTTTAGAATCGGGCCTTGAAAGGATGAAATACATCCGTCATGGTGTCTGGAATTAGGAGAGGTTCAGGGGCATCTGCTCCTGAACCTCTCCGATAAGGCATGTGGTTAGCACACGCCGTCTGTACCAGCAGGTACACCCTGACAGACTTGATCTTTGGTCACATAGCCGTCGGCGATAACCGTGCTGGCGACGTTGCTGGCGTCAACGATCACCGGCGTTTCCAGGATGGTGGTAACATTGCCGCCATCGGTGGTCGCGGTCGTAGTGACTTTGCCTGCGCTTGACAGGGTTGTGAGATCGGTACCGTTCATGAGAGCCTGAACGACGTCGGCGGTGGCTTGAGCCTCCAGGGAGTTCTTCTTATAGACGGTCATATTCTGGTAGCCCAGCAGGATATAGTGGATGCCAGAGATGGAGGCATCCTGACCGGTAACGAGAACTTTACCGGCGAGGTTCTTGGCCTTGAGGGCAGCGATGACGTTGTTCGCCATGCCATCGTTAGCGACATAGGCGATCTGCACGTTGTCCTGTGTCTTGGTGAGAGCGGCTTCCATCTCAACCTGGGCGGTAGCGTTGTCCCAGTTGGGCGTAAACTGCTCGTAGACGTTGTTGAGCTTACCGGCTTTGACCAGTGGGTCGATAATGCTATGGGCACCCTGGGCAAAGAGCAGAGCATTGTTGTCGGTCTTAGCACCATCGATCATGACCAGGTTGTTATGGCCGGAGCTGACATATTTGGTGTAATTGTCAGCGATATATTGACCTTGTAACACGCCAACCTGCACGTTGTCGAAGGTGACATAGGCGGTGAGGTCTTTCGACTGGATCAGGCGATCATAGGCGATGACGGGCACATTTTTGGCCTTCGCGGCAGCGACGATAGCGGCGGCCTGGGTGCTGTCATGAGGCGCAACGACCAGGATGCAGTCACCTTTGGATAGGTCGGCCTCTGCCTGGGTCAGTTGCAGGCTAGAGTCTCCCTGCGCGTTGGCATAATCGGGGGCGACACCTGTCACGGCCTGGATAGCGCTGACGAGCGCCGGGTGGTCATAGGTTTCCCAACGGGGCGAAGAGGCGCTTTCAGGGAGCAGAATGCCGACCTTCTTGCAGCCTTTGCCGTTGACCGGAGCGGTGTTACTGGTCGAACCGGTGGTGCTGCCTGGATTGGTATTGTTACCGTTGCCACAGGCTACGATCATCACGGAGAGTAAGAGCAGGCTGATCAGCGAATAGAACCTGCGCCGTGGAGTTGTAAATAATTTCATCGTTGAACTTTCCTCCCGTTTTCCACTGTTGTACGACGGAAAACATTGTGAACATAGAGATGCTCTAAAATGGTAAGAGCAAATGCATCACAGCTTACTAAGCACCGGTTTCTATACCGGTTTACTTCTGTCTGCGCTTGTAAATCTTCTTGTATGTGAGCGAAAAACACCTCCTTTTCACTAATTGCGCTTTCCTCTCGCGTGTGTGCTAGCGGGCCGCGATGGGGGAGAGCGGTTTGCTCTCCTCGTGCGTTTGCTCGCTGGTTTCCTCTCGTGCTACCAGGATGCGCTCCCATGCTTTGAAAAATGGGTAATATATGACTGCGGAGACAGCGACATCAAAGAACTGGAGGAGACTGCCACGAATATCTCCGCCGGTGGCAATGAAGCCGCTGATTCCGAGAGGAACCGTAAAAGGTTGCATAACGACCGGTACATGCACCAGGCCAACCGAGAAAACGAAATAGTTAATCGTGACGATGATAGCGGGTACGAGGATAAACGGGATCATCATGATCGGGTTTAGCGCCATCGGTACACCGAATGTGACGGGTTCATTAATATTGAAAATGGCCGGACCCAGCGCGACTTTCCCCACTGTTCGTAGTTGTGCCGAACGCGAGCGTAGCATGTAGATGACCAGGGGCCAGGTGGCCCCTGAGCCACCGAGGTGGGCGAAGATGTGGAAGAATGGCTCGGTGACGATACCATGTCCGGGGCCACCGGGAGCATTGCCGGCCAGCGTGGCCATCCAGAAAGGTAGCGCGATAGCCATTACCACATTCATACCATGGATGCCGACCGACCAGAGCAACATCATCAGAAGAATTTCGAGCAGAGCGGCTGGATAGCTGTTCTGGATTACTACAAATGGCTCAAAAATCTTCATCAGAAGAATAGGAATGGTGTACTGATAGACGTGGTGGTTTTCGATATAGGTATGTGAACTGACGAACCATTCGAGCAGCCAGATTGCCGTCAGCAGGCTCGTGGTGGGGATCAATGCCTCAAAGGCCCGCTTGATATTTTGTGGTACCGTGCGGGGCAGGCGGATGATGAGGCCGGAGTTGCGGAACCAGCGTACCACTTCGGCTGAGAGAATGCCGATCAGAATAGCGACCAGCAGGCCATCGCCGCCCAGGTAGGGTAGGATGTCGCCCAGGCTCATCGTGGTCAGGTCGCGTACTGGCATAGTAGCGACCAGGAACAGCACCATGGCCAGGATGGCCGGTTGCACCGCCTCCGTGCGGCGATACTGTGCCAGGCTGTAGGCGACACCAAAAGCCAGAAAGAGCGCCATCAGGCCAAACGAGAGTTGGAATGGAACCAGTAATGCGTTCTGATAGGGGGCGATCAGGACGGCCAGTACGTGAACCGGAGGGTTGGCGAGAATGAGAAAGAGACTTCCCGCAATAATCAAAGGCAGTGTGAAAATAACGAACGCATCACGAATCGCTTGCAGATAAATACTACTTGCAAGTGTGCCCAGTGGGGGAACCAGGTAGCGTTCGATCCAATCGCTACTGCGCTCAACGAGACTACTCACCTTATCTTACCTCTCACGGGTGCCGTTCAGCAGCTTCAACACCTGCTCTAAAACGGCCTGTCCATTCATCGTTGCGTAGTGAAAAGGCTCAATCAGTGCAACCGGCTTTCCGGCGGACAATGCCAGCTTTTCGATGCTCTTGCGCAGATGGCGAATTTGCGGTGCGATGAGAATGACATCGCAAGTATCAACCAGTGCAGCGTATTCGCCTGCACTCAGAGCTTCGACGCTTAACTCTAGCTGGCGTATTTTTGCCTCTGCCAGCATGCTGTCTACCAGCAGGCTGGTGGACATACCCCAGCTACAGACAATCAGTACGTGTATCATTCACCATTTCTCTTTGATCGAGCTGCGTATCATTGGATTGGATGGTGTGTGCCATCCTACACACTTCGTTGTGTATTGCGCAGCCTGCTGTTCTGTTTTACTAGATAGCAAGAACCATGCCAAATTGTGTGTAGCACACAAGCACAGAAATTCTTTCACACTTTAGAAATCCTGGTTGACGAAAATGTCCACCTGTCTGAGGATGCCAACCAGGTTATATGCCTCTTCGTCCGGCAAGAGGCGGGCTACCTGAGTGCTGAGGATTTGCAGTGCATGGCGACAGATGGAGAGTTCGCGCGCAAACTGGCGTTCAATCAGCCGAATCACTTCCTCGCTGATGAGATGGCCTTTTTGTTGAATGCCGCGTTCTAGAATGCAGGCCAGATGCAGGATCAGACCGGATAGCACCTCGTTATCGAAGGTTTCTCCTACCTCAACCTCAATCATCTCGATCATTTTATCGATCAAGGGTAGGACACGTGTTGGATTGAGGAAGATCAGGCGCTGGCTGAGCGTAGAGGAGATAGCTCGAATCAGGTCGGCGCGTTGCGCGAAGATGGATGGTGTCGGTGTTGTCTGCACAGTTGTTGTGGAAGGATGCAGGAGCGCCGGGTCGATCAGTGTACCACCCAGTAGGGTGCGCAGGCGCGCGATGCCGTCGCCGAACAGTACGTCGGTCAGTGAGATAAAAGGATAGCTTTCCAGGTGCGGATTGATTGTGCCGACAATGGCGGTTACCTGCCGATTGCCAATGAGTTGTTGTACCTCGACCTCTGTCTTGCCTGAGAGCTGAATGTCCATACAGATCACTTCGATGCCCTGCTGTCGTAATTCTGGCAGATATTCTTCCAGCATCTCCGCCAGTTTTATGGCGCTTCCGAAACCAGTGAGGCAGACGGAGAGAATGACACGCCTGTTCTGTGGCTGTCCGTCGTTGTGTATCGGGTCAGAAGGTGTTGTGAAGGACGAGGTAGTAACTGTTGTAGATGCGTCATCTACCTGTTTTGTCGTGGTGTGAGCGGATGCCGACCTGCCACCAATAGCGTGGAACTGTTCCAGGCTTGTTGCAAGCTGATCAAGGTTCATCTGGTCGCCGCGCTGAGCGCGTCGGACGGCTTCGATGATTAAAGGAGCGCTGACTCCTGAGACGGTGCGTACAGGAATGCCTGTGCGTTTGGTTACGAGATCGCCGAGCGAGAGCAGCGAAGCAAAATCGACCAGGAGTAGCACGCCGCTTCCCTGATTGGTGGCGCGCACTCGCTGAGAGACACGTTCCAATACTTCCTCTGGCGATTGGTCGAGCAAAAGTTCTTCGGCGGCGATACTGGTGGCACCGATGAGCGTATTCGTCAGTTCTACAAGTCCATTCGCAATGCCGCGGCCATGTGCTGCGACTACAATGCCGACGCTGGCACTGCTAGTGCTTAAAAGGACATCGGCGTTGGCGAAGAGAACCGTCAGGACATCTACTTCATTCTCTGGTAACGAGACACCCAGCGCTGAGCGGATGCGTAAGAGGGCCATCCGCGCGACTTCATACTCAATTGGATAGGTCTGGCGCATAGATTGCAAGATGGGGTCGGCGCTGGCCTGTCGCTGGGCTAGATGCTCCAGGGTACTGCTGAGATGCAGTGCCAGCACCAGGGGTAATTTTTCTGGGAAGATGCGCCCCAGTTGCTCTTGCGCGTATTCCACGATAGCATGGCTAAGGGTGAGGATATGTTCATCTACCAGGTGCGAACCAGTCTCGGCCTCAGTCCGATTTTGCGTGATTGACGAAGCGAAGCGCTGGAAATAATGCTGGATGTTTTGATTGAGAAGTTTGTTGATCTCATCTTCGCGGAGACCACTGCGCCGTAGTATGGTCAGTTCGTTGCTAATGGTATCGTAGAGATCGTGGGCCGACTCAGGGGCATTATTCAAGCTCAATCCAGTAGGCGTAAAAATATGGACTGCTTCCAAATATGGCAGGACTGGCTCCAAGCGGCGGTGCATCTCGGCGGTGCGCAGCAGGCCGCGTCGGATGTGATCGGGCAGCATATCCTGGTGGACATGCATCTCGCTCAGACCGTTGGTGCGGTAATCGAGATAGGAGCGAGCGCAGATCAACTGTACGTCGGTACGCAGTTGCCCGATATTGCCGGGGCAGTCATAGAGCAAGAGGGCGCGTAGCACCTGTGGCATCACGTGAATGTTGGCCCCGATGCTGGAGCATTCGGTGGTGAAGAATGCGCGGATAAGTTCGTAGCGTTCCAGGGAACTGCGCTCTTGGAGGTCAGGCAAGGTAATCACCATCGGGATACGGCGGCGGAAGGTTGGCAGCAATGTAGTGGTTGGGTCTTCTGTAGTTGCCGCCAGCAGGAGTAGAGAGGCGTGGCGCTCTTTGTTCTCGCCGAGGCGGCGAAAATGCTCGCGATCCATTAAATAGAAGAGCATCTCCTGGCCTTCTGGTGGCAGGCGATGGACCTCATCGAGGAAGAGGATGCCGCGATGTGCCTGCTCGACCAGTCACTCGCGGTCATGATCGGCACCGGTATAGGCTCCTTTGGCCACGCCAAAAAGGTGGGCCATCAGCAATTGTGGGTTGCCAGCATAATCGGCACAATTAAAGCTGATGAAAG
>DAOTVZ010000077.1:0-42310 GCA_034436045.1 Ktedonobacteraceae bacterium
GGGCAGGGCGTGATCAATCACGCCCCTACGGTTGGGCAGGGCGTGATCAATCACGCCCCTACGGTGTGCAGGGCGTGATCAATCACGCCCCTACGGTGTGCAGGGCGTGATCAATCACGCCCCTACGGTTTGAAAGATCGAAGTATGGATAACGTTTTTCAACAACGCATTTCACAACCACACTCACCGGCGGACATGGAAACGGCTAAAGTGCCCAAGTTGGAGGCGGGGCAGACGGCGCACGCGCCCGTTCCAATGCCTGTACCCGACGGAGGGCCAGGACAAGGAATACCCTTTCAACCCGCCCCCACGATGGGGATGATGCCGCCTATGCCGCCTGTCCAGTCAATACCAGCGTCACCGCCTATGCCGCAAACGTCAGCCTCATCGGCTGCAGCGGCCTCACAGTCTCCCAAACAGCCATCTGCCAATGAGAAGCCCAGGCAACGGAGGAGCACTCGCTTCCGGCTGTGGCGCAAACGTGTTCCGCCGGTGACACAGATGAGCGAGGTCGAATGCGGCGCAGCCTGCCTGGCGATGATCCTGCAATATTACGGGCGTAAAACCTCTGTCTCAGAGATCCGCGACCGCTGTGGCATCGGGCGCGATGGTCTCTCTGCGCTGGCTATTGTGAAGGCGGCACGCCAGTATGGCTTACGGGTACGGGCTGTGTCGTTGCCCAACACCGATTTTCGCTATGTGACGCTACCCGCCATTATTCACTGGGAGTTCAACCACTTTATCGTCGTCGAACGCTGGTCGCCGCGCTATGTCGATGTTGTCGATCCGGCCCTGGGTCGCCGACGACTGACAGCGGAAGAGTTTGACGAGGGCTTTACCGGCGTGGTCATCATGCTTGAGCCGGGTGTGCAGTTTGTGCGCCATACCCACTTGCCACGCATGAGCATCATCTCCTATATCACGGAGTATTTCAAGCAGAACCCGTCCAGCTTCTTGCAAATTATCGCGGCCTCGCTGATCTTGCAGGCCTTTGGCCTCGGACTGCCGCTCCTCACCAAAGTGGTGGTCGATCAGATTATCCCTCTACAGATGGGCAACATTCTGCCCTACCTGGCTATCGGCTTCATGATTCTGGTGCTGGCGCAGACAGCCACGACGCTCTTGCGTTCGTTCCTGCTCATTCACCTGAAAACCAGGCTCGATATTCAGATGACGACGGGCTTCATTGAGCATATGCTCACGTTGCCCTATCGCTACTTCTTGCAGCGTTCAACCGGCGACATTCTGACCCGTATCGCCAGTAACACAGTGATCCGCGATCTGGTCAGTACGCAGCTAGTCTCGACGCTACTGGACGGCAGTCTGGTAATCATCTACTTTGCCGTCCTGATGGCCGTCTCGCCGCTCTTCGGCTTCATGATTCTGATCTTCGGCCTGATCGAAGTCGGCTTGCTGATCGGTTCGACCGACCCGATTCGTCGGCTGGCCAGCCGCGAACTGGAGGCCGCCGGTAAGTCGCAGGGCTATACCGCCGAGATGCTGACGGGCATCGCCACCCTCAAGGCCGCCGGCGCGGAGCAGCGCGCATTCCAACAATGGACGAACCTCTACTTTAACCAGTTGAATACCTCTGTGCGCCAGGATTACGTGACGACGATCATCGGCACAATCATCGGCACGTTGCGCATGCTTTCGCCCTTCGCCATTCTCTGGCTCGGCACTTACATGATTCTGGCGCACACGATGGACCTCGGTACACTCTTCGCCCTTAACGCACTGGCCGGGGCCTTCCTCTCGCCGCTCAGTTCGCTGGCCAGTAGTGGCCAGAAATTGCAGGTGGTGCATTCACACCTGGAACGTATCGGAGACGTGCTAGAGGCCGATAGCGAGCAGGACATTCTGCGCGTGCAGCAACCGCCCAGGCTGACGGGGCGCATCACGCTCGACCACGTGAGCTTCCAGTATGACCCGAATTCGCCAAAGGTGCTGCACGACATTAACTTGCAGATTGAGCCAGGCCAAAAAGTGGCGATTGTCGGACGTACCGGTTCAGGCAAAAGCACGCTGGGGAAGATCCTGCTCGGTCTCTGCCTGCCCACCGAGGGCACCATCCTTTATGACAATATTCCGCTTAACTACCTGAACTACCAGGCGGTACGTTCACAAATGGGCGTGGTCATGCAGGAGTCGCGCATCTTTAGTGGCACCATTCGCTACAACATCTCCTTTAATGACCCGGACATGAGCATGGAGCGCGTCATTAAAGCGGCACAGGCGGCGGCGCTGCACGATGACATAATGCAGATGCCAATGGGCTACGAAACCTTCGTGGCCGAGGGCGGTAGCGCGCTCTCCGGTGGACAGAATCAGCGCCTGGCTATCGCACGCGCCCTCGCCAACAACCCCTCTATCCTGCTGCTGGACGAGGCCACGAGCGCGCTGGACGTCGTGACGGAGCGCGTGGTCGAGCAGCACCTGCGCGAGACGGCCTGCACACAAATCATCATTGCACACCGCCTCAGCACTATTCGTAACGCCGACGTGATTCTCGTGCTGGATGAAGGACGCATCGTCGAGCGCGGCACCCACGACGAACTGATGCGCAGAAACGGCTTCTACGTCTGGCTCATCCAGAACCAGCTTGCCACCGGCGAAGTGAAAGTTAGCTAATCAGCCCGATGCGCTGGGGAGCGGGGCGAGCCAGACAGGGCGAGCGCGACCTCAGCACATCGGATCCGTTAAAACCCATATCCTGCCTCTTATACCCGACCCGCCATTTACCATCAGACCAGCACAACGGCCAGCAAGTAAGCGCTGTAGACTGCGATTAGCACACCACCTATCAGGCGCGGAATCTTCCCGTACCAGATCAGGATCAATAACAGGAGATGAACCACCACCATGATCGGCAAGGCGACAGTGGACATTGGCGGGTATACAGGAATGGTGTGAAGCGCGGCGGCCAGTCCGAGCGTAACCAGCAGATTATAGGCGAAGGAGCCGAGAATACCGCCTACCAGAATCTCCGCCTGCCTTCTGCGGGCCGCACTCACTCCCAGGGCCAGCATCTCGGCCCCGGTGCCCAGGGAGACAATTGTGGCCCCCACCACCCCCTGCCCACGGTTTACCAGATTCGCCAGGCGTAGCGCCCCCTCGACAACCGCCGGGCCGCCTATCACCATCGCCGCCAGGCCACCGAAAGTCAGCAGCAGCGGCTGCCAGAGGAAATGCCAATGTTTATATTGCTCCCGATCACTGTTGCCGTCATCATTATCGTCTTCATCTATTTCCGACTCGGCCAGCCGTTGCATGGCTGTGCGATCTACCCGCCAGAGCAAGAACGTATAGCCAGCAAATATAATCAAGAGCAACACTCCCGCGAGGCGCGTCACAGTGCCCAGAAAGAGCAACACAATTGGAATGACGGAGACGAGCGTGGCAATCAGAGCCTGCCGTCGCACGCTGCGGTCGATCAACACGGGAAAGATGAGCGCGGAGAGGCCCAGCGCCAGCGTGACAATAGTGACATTGGTTCCGATGACGTTGCCTACGGCCAGGGCTGGTGCGCCGCGTGCTGAGGCAACAGCAGCGGTCAACATCTCCTCCGGCTCCAGTCCTGCCAGCAGCACACCGATGACCAGCACGCTCACCCCAAGCGCGCGCGCCAGATCGACCGCCCCATCCATAAACCAGTCGGCCCCTCGGAGCAGCAACGCGCATCCCACGACCAGCAGGCCCAGCGCAATCACCAACGCGGTCATATGTATCTCCCTTTCCTTAATAATCTTCTTCCACACTGCCCATATAGTATCAGCATTGGCTAGTCGTTTTGTAGCTGTGCCAGCACCAGTTGGGCATAGAGGCCGCGCATGCGCAATAATTGTTCGTGCGTGCCTGCTCGACTATATTGCTCTTTACCCCACACATCTCTATCACGCGAATAAATCATTGATGCCGCTACGTTTTTGCCCGCCGGTTTTTACAAATCTCATCCACAGCAGGAACTCTTTACCAAAAATTGCCATTGCACGGTTAAGATTTCTTAACCTTACTGTGGTACTTATTGATATATAAAAACACATCTTTACAGGAGATACCCAACACCTGTGTTATTATCCGTGTAGAGCATGCGGGCGATCATCCGCGAACGACCGGTAGCAGGTAAAGATTTCTTTACCCCCATGTCGTTTACACTTGAGATAGAACAACAGGTAGACAGGTTGCCCGCTTTCTACACAGTATCTACCCGGTTGAGAGAGGTTCAAGAAAAAGATGCTTACAAAACCACGTGTTCCTTCAGCGCAATTGAAGATTACGCCGACAGCACGCAGGCGTCGGCGTGGCTTTTCACCGTTGATGCTGATTGGCCTGGGTGTGACGGCCCTGGTGCTCGTGATAGGCGCGGGTTACTTCATCGTGCTGCCGCGCTTACAATCCGACGCGGCCAATGCTGCCGTTAATATGGACTGCACGCTACTGATACCGGCCAACCCATTATCTGCCCAGGGGCTTGCCACTCCCTATCGGTTGTCGGCAACCAATCCTGCCAACGGCCCATGCAACGAAGCCAATCCCAACCAGAGCGCCTTTGTACAGGGCGTCATTTACAATCCTGCCAACGGCTCATTTAGCGTCTATAGCCCGCTGGTGGTAGATCAGGGAACGCAACCGGCGATAGCGCCAACGGTACCAACGCTGCCTGCTAACGCGGTTGTTGCTCTCTGGTTTGGCTTCAATGGTAATAATCTGACGCTACAAGGCGCAAATGGCAACACGCTGGCGCAGGCGCGCTGTGTCAATGGTCTCCGTCAATCCGTCTTTGGTCAATTCTCCTACTGTAATGCGCCCGCCTTCTTTGCTGCCGTTAATCAGGGTATTGCACAGGGTAAAGTGAAGGTACCGGCTTTAGCCACCGCGAAAGACGGTCTGCCCTGTCCTACTACGCGCGACTTCAGCGTGGTAGACCAGGATCAGAGCGATAACGTGCAGACACAATATCTGGCCACTGCCAACGGGCAGACGGCACAGCTTACTGCCGCCAGTCAGGCGCAGTTGCAAAACACGACGGTGCTGGGCAATCCAAGCGACAACGCTCTACTCACCGCATTTATCGACCCGGCGCTCGGCTGCCAGCCCTGGCAAGCCCCCAACCTCGCCGATAACAATGCGCCGGTTTCCGCCTTGCCTCTGGATGAGATACAGGCCGCGATGGATCAGAAAGCCCCCATCGCGCTGGTGCCGCTGGGCGACCCCATGACACTGGTGAACAATAATCCCAGTCTGGCCAAGACGAACCTCTATCGTCTGGGCACCGACCAGACGCCTGCTCAGAATATGCAGCAGGCCAGCACCACGACCTATTGCCAGAATCTGGTCAATACCGGCTTGCCGCGCATTGCCATGGATCGCACCATCACGATGAACGCTACCTCGCCGGACCCAGCGATGGCCAATTCGCTCTTCACCTTCCTGGCTATGCGCTTTATGCAAACATATATCAACCTCAACTGCCAGAATCTGCTCAACAAACCAAATCCGGTCACGGTGCAGACAGATGGCAATGGCGTCGTCATTGCCGCTACCATCACCCTGCCCCAGGGTGCGACCGGTGCCGGTGGCGTACAGCAAATAGCAACCGGTAAAGCGGCGATCTCTCTGGACCCCAATGCTGGTAACGCGCAGGTCGCACTGAATATCGTCTATCCTAACCATCCCAATCAGACTATCTTCGTCAATGTCGTACCCAATAGCTGCACCGGCACCCCTATCTTCCAGCAAATGGAAAATACCGATGGCACGGGGGCTAATGATGCGACGACGGTCATCAACGGTTTGCGAGGTCTGCAAAGCCTGCCGACCAACTGGTTCTTCACTGTCACCGACCCGCAACAGAACAACGCCGTTGTCGGCTGTGGCTCGGTGCAGGTCAACGGCACCCAGGGTCAGGCCGTGCTGGGCACTGTGACCACTCCCGCGAACAACAATGGGCCGGGCGGTATGTCTTCTAACAACGGCGGTCAGGTGCCGCCAGGTATGACGACAGGAGGGATCAAGAAAAAGCACCATAAGTGGTAAAAAGATTGTAAGTGTGGCTCAACACACAGGAGATACACATGAAATATCTCATGTGTACCCGCCCTGGGTGCTGAACCACACCTACCATTGTTTTTCATTCTCGCATTCTCGCCTCTTGCTTCTCTCGAACATCTGCGCTATGATAAAGCTGTCTCTCCGACGCTTTATCACAAAAGGAGCAAACAGGATGGCGGGTAACAGGAAAAAGAAAGGCGGGAGCGGGTCGGATGAGCGTCTGGTTGCTAACGTGCTGTATGACTCGTCGCGCGTCAGCGGTGCAGCAGGCAGCGTTGGTTCGCAATATTCACGCAATAGACGCTCAAGCTTCTCAGGTAACAACGGTCGAGCCAGCCGACAAAACGGCAATGCGCGTGGCCAGTCTTCCTCAAACACAGCACGCGGCAAACGAGGCGCAGGAGCGCAGACACCGAGGGGGGGCAGTAACCGCAGTCCCGGCAGTTCAACAGTGTCTTCCCACTCCAACCCTACCAATAACACAAGAGACACACAGTTTATCCATTGGCTGCTTAGCAAATGGAGCGCATTAGAAGCTCATCAACGTCAGAGCATTTATAGTATTCTATTGCTGTTCTTATCATTATTGCTTTTTGGCTCTTTGACTATTTTTCGTCACAGCCCTCTCCTCAGCGGCATTTATCATTTTTTTATGACCTTCTTTAGCTGGTCATCCTATCTGCTCGCGCTCGGACTCATTGCTTTTGCCATCGCTCATTTGATAGAAGCCACACTACAACGCACACTGGTGCGCTGGCCACTGATTCTCGGTTTGCTCGCTATCTGGCTACTGCTGCTGCTTGAAAGCCGTCTGGTGCTGGGCACAATGAAGGCGGGCGTATTAGCAGAACTGCTTGTCTCGCCACTACTTGGCTGGCCCCTTGCCATTGACCACCTGCTGGTGCTTGGCCTGTTGCTGATCGCCATTGTGCTGACCTTCCGTATCCGCTTCGGACACGTGCTGATGGTCGCCGACGCTGTTCAGGGCTTCATCGCGGCTCGGCAGAGCGAAGGGCCAGGGCAAGCGCGACAGGTAGGGAGCGCGCAATTTCTTGGTCAGCGCCCGCGTTACAGCCGCTATGGCCGCTTCCACTCCAATGGTGGACTGGCCGAGGAGGCGGACGACGCCACCTTAGCCGTTCCACCAACACCACGCCGCCGCCTTCAGGATGCGCCGCCGGGGCAGCGGGCGCGACGCCCTATCGCCGTGCAAGCAGACGAGGAAGATGAGGGCGATATTGAATTTGAGGCCGATTTCGACGTGGAAGAGCAGGATCCGCGCAATGACATCAACCTGTATAAAGATGAAGTAGGCAGAGTGCCGCGCGGTCCCCGCGCCCCGCTCTCGCTCGATCCTGATGAACACCGTGCGGCCATCAAAGATGTGCAGCAACAGCCGCTCATTCTTCCTGGCGACGAGGCCCCCCCCCTTAAAAAGAGCGAACGCAAAACACCGGCAATGGAGCCACTGATACCTAAGAAAGAAGCGATGCGGGCCGGGGCACGCGGCGCGAAGGCGCTCAATGCTCTCAAGGTCGCCAATGCTTCTACCGTTGTCGCGCCCCAGGTTGACTCCATCTGGAAGTTGCCTGATACCTCGTTGTTACACAATCCAGAGGATGTTAAATTGCAAATGATCGGCGAGGATACCGCTACGCTGGCGCGCACGATCCAGGAGACATTGCGCAGCTTTCGCGTCGATGCTGAGGTACGCCCCGAAGATATCAGCATCGGCCCGACCGTCATTCGCTTTGGCATTCGCCCGACTGGCAAACCGGAGATGACGCAAGACGAGAAGGGCCGCCCCGTGCCAGTGCGCGACGGCAACGGGAATATCGTCTACGAGACGCGCACCCGCGTCAGCCGCATCATGGCGCTTCAGAACGATCTGGCCCTGGTGCTGGAGGCCAAGACCATTCGCATGGAGGCTCCTGTGCCGGGACGCCCCTATGTCGGGGTCGAGATTCCCAACAAGAACAGCCGCCTCGTCACCTTGCGTGAGGTACTGGAAAGCAAAGAATATCAGGCGGCGAAGGCCCGCTCCAAACTGGCGATTGCGCTCGGCAAGGATGTGGCCGGTCAGGTGCGCGTGGGCGATCTGGCACGTATGCCTCATTTACTGATTGCCGGTGCAACAGGAGCGGGTAAATCAGTATGTATTAACACAATCATTGCAAGCTTTTTGATGCAGGCCACCCCTGACGATGTGCGGCTGCTGATGGTTGATCCCAAGATGGTCGAGCTTTCGCTATATAACGGTATCCCACACCTGCTCTCACCTGTTGTGACGGAGGTCGAGAAGGTGGTGCCGCTGCTCAAAAACGCCATCGCCGAGATGGAGCGGCGCTATCGGCTCTTCTCACAACTGAGCGTGCGCAACCTGGACGGTTATCGCCGCCTGCGCCTGGAGAAGCTCGCCAAAGGCGACAACTCACTGGCTAACTTGCCCGCCATCGTCATCATCATCGATGAATTGGCCGATCTGATGATGGCTGCGCCGGAGGAAGTGGAAGGCTTGATCTGTCGTCTGGCTCAGTTGGCGCGCGCGACCGGCATTCACCTCGTCGTTGCCACGCAACGCCCCTCGGTCGATGTCATCACCGGCCTGATTAAAGCCAACATCCCCACGCGCATCTCCTTCATGGTTAGCTCGGCGGTAGACTCGCGCACCATTATCGATATGGGCGGCGCTGAACGCCTGTTGGGACGAGGAGATATGCTCTATCTTCCGGCGGACGCGGGCCGCCCGGAGCGCATTCAGGGGGCCTTCCTGGCCGATGATGAGGTGGAGACGCTGGTGGCATACTGGCGGAAGCAATTTGCGGAAAACACGGCCAAATCACAGGGTATCTCGGTGCAGAATGCGGACGCTCCCACGCTCATCGAACCCGGCTGGGAGATTAAAGACGACGCGAATGATGGCTTTGAGTTGGACGATGAACTGCTCGATCAGGCCGAAGAGGTAGTGCGTGAATACGGCAAAGCCTCGATCTCCTTGCTGCAACGCCGCCTGCGCATCGGCTATTCACGCGCCGCGCGCCTCATCGATCTGCTAGAGGAACATGGCATTATTGGTCCCGCCGAGCAAGGCGGTCGCTCCCGCGAGGTGCTGGATAACGGCAACGATGCCTTCGGCGACTCTCACTCTCTTGCCGATGAAGTAGCCGATATCGCGGCTGAAGAGAAAGCACGTAACGAGTTTTTGCGTAAGCAAAATGAAGCCAGGAAAGAACAGTCATAATGCAACTGTACAAAGCAGGAAGCTCATGCTATAATCGTAGCTACAATATTTTTCTACGAGGAGCATGGGTCACATGGGTACGTGGGATGATCTCATCAAAGTGCTGATTACGGCCAATCCGCAGTCTATCATTTCCTTCCTATTTCCTGGCGCACAGTTTCTGGAAAACCTTAACACGGAACTGAGGAACCCGATACGCAACGTCGTGGCCGATTTCCTGCTCAAAGTCCTGTGGATGGGACTGGAAATCATCATTCACCTTGAATTTCAGCGGCATGCGGAAGAGGTAATGCCCAAACGGGTGTGGGAGTACAATGTCCTCTCCACCTATATCTATCAGCGCCCCACCTTGTCTTTTGTGGTATATTTTATAGAGGAAGCTCATATTCCTGAACCGATCTATACCATTAAGGTCCATAGACATACCATTCATGCCTTCGCCTATCAGAACGTGAAGTTATGGGAGCTAGAAGGCACAGATCTGAAACAGCCTGGCAGAGAGGGCCTGCTGCCATTGTTGCCCTTAACAAAGGGAGGTGCGAGCTACGATGTCGTTGAGGACATGATTGCACAGTTACTCGCAACGGGCAAGCAGGACCTTTTGCCTCTTGGATACTCATTTGCGGCGCTTGTCCTGAAGAACCTGCAAGAAATGAAGTGGTTGCAATGGAGGTTTAGCCAGATGGAAAGCATCCTCGAACAATCCTGGGCCTACCAGGAAATGGTGAGCCGAGGTTTCAACAAAGGTTTCAACAAAGGTTTTGATGAGGGCCACAACAAGGGCTTTGATGAGGGCCACAACAAGGGCTTTGATGAGGGCCACAACAAGGGCTTTGATGAGGCCCTGATGTACTATGTGCGTAAGCGTTTTCCCAAACAGGTCGAGCTAGCTGATCTGGTCTGCACACAGGTCGCAGACATGGCTGTGTTGAAGGCTGCTTACGACCGCTTGATTGAAGCAAACACTGACGAAGAGGCACAACAAGCGTTGATGCAGGCATTGCAATCTCGTCAGCAAGAAGGATGAGGCTTATTCCCATCCCTCTTCGTCCAGTTCTTTGAGGAGTTTCTGATCCTGCTTGCTGCTCAGGTCTAGCTGTGCGAACAGGTCGGGGCGGCGCTGGCGTGTGCGTTTGAGCGCCTGTTTGCGCCGCCAGCGCGCTATCTGTTCGTGATGGCCAGAGAGTAAGATATCAGGGACGCGCCAGCCGCGAAACTCTGCCGGGCGCGTGTAGTGCGGATACTCCAGCAAGGGTGTGCTATGTGACTCCTCGTCCGGCGAACCCTCGCTGAGTACGCCTGGAATGAGGCGCGCTACGGCGTCCACAACCACCATTGCCGCCAGTTCGCCACCGGTCAACACATAGTCGCCGATAGAGAGTTCGTCGGTGACGAGATGCTGACAGACGCGCTCATCAACCCCCTCGTAGTGTCCACACAGCAGCGTCAGGCGCGGCTCCTGCGCCAACTCGCGCGCTATCTGTTGATTGAAAAGCCGTCCTTGCGGTGTCATCAGAATGATCGGCCCGCCCTGATAAACCGCTTCGACAGCGGCGAAGATCGGCTCCGGCTTCATAACCATACCGACGCCACCACCGTAGGGGTAGTCATCGACCACGTGATGTTTGTCGGTAGTGGCATCGCGGATATTGTGCAAGGCAAGCTCCAGCAGGCCACGCTCCTGAGCGCGTTTCAGGATACTCTCCGTAAATGGCCCCTGAAACATACCTGGGAAAAGTGTGAAAATGTCTATACGCATAAACTCTACTCACCTCTGGCTTGTATGTGCTACAATAGCACCGTCGCTGCATATTAGCAAGTGTTTAGGTTTTCTCTGGCTTTTTACCCTGGTGGCTTCTGGTTTTTGGGGAGCAGGCCGTCTATGTCATTAACTCAGAGCAGGCAATCTGAGGCTATCTTTCACCAGATGACAATTCTTGTCGGGAGCGCTATTCGACTACTTGGAGGTGAATACGGGGTCTTTGTGGTCTCAAACGAGGCGTTTGACCCGCAAAGTAGCCCGGAATATGTGCCCTATCGCATCGATAGTGTGTTGTTACCGACATTTTTAGAACAGATACAGCGCGGACGCCAGCCCAGTTTTCAACAGCCGCTGGCGCTTGAACCCGTGTCGGCAGCGCTGCTGACGGCACTAGGTCTGGAAAACGGGGAGAGCGCGGACGATGTGAGCGAGGAACCGGCAGCAAGACCCTTTGAGCGCTGCTCACTTAGCCTGTACGATCAACAGGGGGCACTGGGTATGCTGCATCTGCTGCGTCCGGCACAGACACGCTCCTGCTTTGAGGACACACCCACGACGCTCTTCTTGTGGATAGCGCAGGTAGCCGCCGGGATACGTTGCGCGTTGAAAGCGCAAGCGTTAGTCAAGGAGCAGGGGCGGCTGGCAGCAATCTTCCACTCCAGCACGGAAGGTATCCTCACTGTCGATAACGCCCTGCGCATCATCGACTTTAATCCGGCGATGGAACGATTGACGGGTTGGCGCGAGGACGAGGTGCTGGGTCGCTTCTACTTTGAGGTCTTGCGTCCAAAGGATCGGCAGGGCCGCGACCTGGGCCTGGAGGACTCACCTATTCTGCAAGCCTTTGCCGGTAAGAGCGTGGTCAACCGCGAGATGGTCATTTCGGCGCGCGACGGACAGCGTTTCGATGTCGCGGTCACAGCTTCGTGTGTGCGCTCGGCCTGGGGCGAACCAATGAACGGGATTCTGAATGTGCGAGACATCACACGTGAGCGCGAACAGGAGGAGCAGCGTTCGACCTTTATCTCGGTGATCTCGCACGAATTGCAGACGCCAATAGCCATTATCAAGGGCTACGCCTCAACGCTGGCCCGTGCGGACGTCCACCTGGACAGCGAGGCGCTGCGCACGCGACTGGCCGCTATCGATGAGGAGGCCGACCGCTTGAACAAGCTGGTCGGCAACCTGCTGTATGCCTCGCGCATCCAGGCCGGTGGGCTGCACATGGAGATTGCTCCCCTGGAGTTGCCCAATCTCATTCAGAGCGTGGTGCGCCGCCTGCAAGCCAGAAGCCCGGACGTGTCCATCTCGACGATGATTCCACCCAATCTACCGACGGTTATGGCGGACCGCGAACGTATCGAAGAGGTCCTGCAGAACCTGCTGGATAATGCGATCAAATACTCGCCGCGTCGGCGTGAAATAACAATTAGCTGCCGCGTCACCGGTGATGAGGTGATTGTAAGCGTTAAAGATAGAGGAATGGGTATTGCTTTGCGTGAGCAGGAACAAATTTTTAATCGTTTTCATCGGGTAGGAGACCCGATGGCTCAATCAACCCCTGGTGCCGGGCTGGGACTGTACATCTGTCGCGCGATTATCGAGGCACACGGCGGTCACATCTGGGTGGACAGCACCTTGCACCAGGGATCAACGTTCTCGTTTAGTCTACCCCGTGAGAAGAAAGCACAGTTGCCGATGGTGGTGTTTTGATGGAGCAAGAAGCATTTGATGAACGAGATATGACCATCTTACTCGTGGATGATGAGCCACGCATCCGCGACCTGCTGCGTATGAACCTGGAACTGGAACATTATCGTGTGATCGAAGCCAGTAATGGCCTGGAGGCGCTGGAACAATTACGCGAACATCTGCCGGATCTCGTTGTTCTGGATGTGATGATGCCGGAGATGGATGGCTTTGAGACGCTGCGCGCTATCCGCGAGGTTTCGACCGTGCCGGTGATCATGCTCACAGTGCGCCAGAGCGAACAGGATCGCATTCACGGGCTGGACCTGGGGGCCGATGATTACGTCGCCAAGACGGCCAGCCCACGCGAACTGCTCTCGCGTATTCGCGCACTGCTGCGTCGCTCTCTCATGCCGCCCCCGGCGCGCAAAACAGAGATTGTCGTTGACCCTGACCTCAAGATCGACTTTTCGCGTCGTGAGGTTATTGTGCGTGGCGAGAAGGTGATCCTGCGTCCTACCGAGTATCGCCTACTCTACCATCTGGTTAATAACGCGGGACGGCTGCTCACTCATGAAACGCTGTTGTCCAAAGTGTGGGGGCGCGAGTACCGCGACGAATCCCATTATCTACGGCTCTATATCACCTATCTACGACAAAAGCTGGAAAAAGACCCCGCTCACCCTCAATACATTCTCACCGAGCGCGGGCTTGGCTATCGTTTCAAAGCTCTCGATGGACAACCGAATAAATAGTGGAAGGAATTGCAAATGAATAAAAAAGAGCGTGTGGAGGCCGCGTTGCGTGGCGACAGTGTTGACCGTGTACCGTCAACTGTGTGGGGACACGATTATGCGCGCGAAGGGAATGTACAGGCGCAGGCCGAGGCACTGATCGAGGATTATACACGCTATGACTGGGATTTTGTGAAGGTCACGCCGCGCGCCAGTTATCATGTAGAGGGGTGGAAAGTCAAGGTGCGCCCGGCGGATGAAAAAAATAAAGCGCTGATCATCGAAGACACGCCGATTAAAAGCAGTTCCGATTGGAAACGTCTGCGCCCGCTGGAGCCGGAGCGCCCGGCGTTGAACGAACAGTTGCGCGCCCTACAACTCATCAATCATGGCGTTGGTTTCGAGGCTTATTTCGTGCAGACCATCTTCTGCCCGCTTGGCGTCGCCAAATACCTGGTGGGCAATAATAGCGAGCGGGTGCTACAAACGATGCGCGAGGATCGCAAGGCACTGCACAGCGCGTTGCGCGTGATTACCGAGACATTCACCACCTTTGCCATCGCCTGCCTGGAAGAAGGCGCGAGCGGCATCTTCTACTCAACCTGTGGCTGGGCCAGCCAGACCATGCTGACACGTGATCAGTACCGTGAATTTGGTGAGCAGTATGACCTGGAATTTCTGGATGCCATCAAGAGCCGCAGTAAATGCAATATCCTGTATCATAGCGGGGAGCGCCTTCACTTTGACCTCTTCGCCCACTATCCGGTGCATGCTGTAAGTTGGGATAGCACACGCATCGGCAATCCTGACCTGCACGAAGGCGAGCGGCGCATCGGCAAGGCGGTGATGGGCGGCTTGAGCGCGCAGACGCTGAAAGATGGCCCCTCGGAGCGCATCTACGAGGAGATTCACAAGATACTGGAATTGACCGGCGGGCAACATCTCTTACTGGCCCCCAACAGCGCGCTCTTGCCGGAGACGCCAGCGCGCCATCTCAGTGCGATACGGCGCGTATTATCTTGACACGTGCAAACCCTTTCGCTATACTCGCTCGTAACCCTGCGAACGCAACCGTGTCGTAGGAGAAACTGATTGAGCCTGTGCCTACCGCGACCAAATGTTGTATAGTATATCTAATGCGTAGGAGAAAGAGCCTCTTGTCCATAGCACGGGCATAGCTCATCTTTCTACAAGTGTAGAGCACCAATCACTTTCTCTCGCGCTATGACCACGCTCATGCAAGAGAGACAGGTGTGTGCCACATTTCCAGGTGTAGAAAGCGGGTTCGTCGCGATAATGGAGCGGTATCAAACAATGCGGGCGTATTCTGCGGGTGGGGTTGTTTTCCGTCTTGCTCCAGTACCCCTTCCAGACAGGAAGCTTGCATCTACAGTAGCTAAACAGGAACAAGACGTAGTAACCGGCCGGCATACGCTGCATATTGCCACCTACCCGACCTATCCTTATGCTTCCAGTATACAGATGGAAGTGGCACTGGTAGGACGTAGACACGCGGGTATCTGGTCTTTGCCAAAGGGTACGCCGCGCCCCGGCGAAACTATCGAACAGGTCGCCATGCGTGAGGTGCAGGAGGAAACGGGATTACAGGTTCGGCTCATCGCCTATATTGGTAGTATCTCATATTCGTTTATACGTGATCAGATACGCTACTATAAGCAAGTACGACACTTTCTGTTGGAGGCAATCGGTGGAGATACGGCCCTGCACGATCACGAATATGACATCGTGTCCTGGTTCCCGTTGCCGGAGGCTTGCCGACGACTGACATATCAGAATGAGGTCAATATTCTCTATCAAGCAGAAGAAACATTGCTGCGCTGGCTACAACGCCAGCACAAGGAAGGACTGAAGTAGGCACCATGCAGAATCAACCGCGCTACTCACTACTACGGCGCATCCTGTTTCCTTACAGTGGGCGCGAACTGCTCACCCCCCGCCAGGGCTTGCTGGTGATTGCATCCTGGGCGCTGTTCTTCGCGGTTGTTCTCTCGCTCTGCTCCTTTCCTTTTTACCTGCTCGTTGCCGCGCACGCGCATCACCATATTACGATTCTCTTCTTCCTGCTGGCTTTTCTGGCAGGAGTAGTCATTTTCGGTGTGTTAGGCTGGCTGGTTGTCGCCATGAACAACCGCGCTGTACGCATCATACAAAGGCATCAAGCAGCGGAGACCAGCACTAACGGAGGTAGATATGGATCTTAGTGTTGAAGGTAAGTCGGAACGTATTCCCTACGGCTCACATATCTGCCAGCTTTATAGTAAGGTGACAGAGATTCCGAGTGTGACGGCACACCTGTTGCGCGTGGGCCTCTCGCGTTCCGAGAAATGTCTTTTCGCGGCAGCCCCGGCCCAGGTGAAAGAACTACGCGAGGAACTGCGGAAGTTACAGGTCGATGTCGATCATGTCATTGCGACAGGTCAACTTATCTTGCGCGAAGAAAGAGAAATTTTTCTGGCCGCCGAAGGCAAACGCTTCGACCCCTACGCTCTGCTTTCTTCTCACCAGACTTTCATCGCGCAGGCCTTACGCGAGGGCTGGCGCGCCGTGCGTATTTCAATCGATATGACCTGGCTTTTGAAAGACCTTGCAACCAGCGAGCAGATTCTGAAGTACGAAGCTGCCTCTGATGCCGTCTTCACCTTCCAGGAAGCGCCTATTATCGCGCTTATGCACTATGATCACAGCAAATTACCGCCCAGCCTGATCGTAGAACTGCTCAAGCTGCACCCTATCTCCGTCGTCGGCAAATACATTCGACGCAACCCTTATTATCTCAATTCAGAGCAGTACATGCTCAAAATCCTGCGCATCAATAAAAACAAAGAGAAAAATAGTTAAGAGCAAAAAATGCCAGTCAAATGCCAGCATAGCCATGCATATGTCTGGCATTTTTTGCTCAAACGTCCTTACCAGAAGTAGAAGCTAAATGGATGAGGTGCCCCGCGAAGGATTGACATTGAAGCGAAAGTGAATAATATCGCCATCTTGCACGACGTAATCTTTGCCTTCCAGGCGCTGTAGGCCCTTGCGAGCGGCGGCGGCGAAGGAGCCACAGGCCATGAAGTCCTCGAAGCGCGTTACCTCGGCGCGAATAAAGCCACGCTCGATGTCTGAGTGGATTTTACCGGCGGCCTCCGGTGCCTTCGCGCCCCTGGTGACCGTCCAGGCCCGCACCTCATCTTCGCCCGCCGTCAGGAAGGTAATCAGATTGAGCAGGCGATAGCCAACCTGAATTACGCGATCTGTGCCCAGCTTCGGCAGGCCCAGCGACTCCAGATACTCTCTGGCATCCTCCTCAGATAACTCGGAGAGTTCGGCTTCCAGGCGTGCGGAGACGGCCACCACCTCTGCGCCCTCGGCCTTGCCGCGCCGTGCAATGGCAACGATACCTTTTGCCTCCGGCGACAACGCGCTCTCGTCGAGCGATTCGCCACGCGCCACCTGCTCCAACAGAGTATTAGCTTGAGCAAGCATATCTTCGCTGACATTCAATACATACATACGCGGCTTCATCGTCAGCAGGAATAACTCTTTGAGAACGGCCTGCTCCTGTGCCTCCAATGGTATCTGGCTGACCAGCTTTAATTCATTTAGCGCATCCTGGAGTTTGTGCAACACGTCCAGTTCTTGTTGATACTTTTTCTCGCCCGATTTGGCAGCTTTCGTGGTACGCTCGATACGCCGCTCCACCGTCGCCAGGTCGGTCAAAACCAGCTCCGCGTTGAGGCTATCCAGGTCGCGCACAGGGTCAACGCTTCCATAGATATGCGGCACATTGCTATCGGTGAAGGTGCGCAACACGATAGCCAGCGCGTCAGCGTTGCGAATATGCCCCAGAAACTCCGCGCTCAAGCCCTCGCGCTTCTCATCGGCGGTATGGGTGCCCTGCCCGATACCGGCGACATCCACAAATTCAACCGTTGTGGGCGTCACTTTCTTTGGGTGAAAGATGTCGGCCAGCGGCTGCAGGCGCGCATCGGGCACCTGCACTACGGCCTTATTTGCCTGCACTGTGCTGGTGGCATAGCCGCTGATGGGCGCACCAGCTTTCGTCAGGGCATTGAATAACGTGGTCTTGCCGCTCTGCGGAAGGCCGATAATTCCAATCGTAAGAGCCATCTATCGTTAAATCCTCTTTGCAGTGCTGTCAGGAATACTTCTCATCGAGTGTACCATAGCCTACCTGACACCCACAAGGGGGAGCGCGGCAGGGCCGTCGCGCTCATCTTGCCCCTTAATGGATAATTCATTCCCCGACCTTCTGACTGCTCTGGAAGGCCAGTTTATAGTAAATGAGGGCCTCATGCTCCAAGCCACGCTCCTCCAGCAGGCGCGCGTAGCTGACGGCACGACCGGCCAGTTCCTGGAAATGGCCCATGCGTTGCAGCATCTCCAGGCCGCCCACAAAATGCCGGTCTCCTTCGGAATAGCGTTGTAACATGTAGTCAAACTGACCAGAGGTAAGCAGGACTTCAGCCGCGATGAGAGAGTCGCCTTGTTCTTCAATCAGATGTTGCGCTTGCGTGAGATACTGTTCGGCCTTGCTCAGCTCCTGGCGGTCTATATGCAATTTTGCTTTGTAGAGCGCTACGCAGGCCAGCGAGAGCGGATCACGTTGAAGCCCTGGTTCATGCAACATCCGTGTGAGATAGGCATCGGCCTCACCAGAATCAGCTTTGAACAGGGCCTGACACAGATAGTAATGCAACTCACTTCTGTGTCGCTGGCTCTCGATCATATCTTGCAGATACAGGCTCTTATAAGCGGCTGAGATGGCCGCTTCATACTGGCCAGCCTCACGATAGTGCTGGCAGCGTTGCCAATAGTAGTCGCGTGCCGCCTGCATGGTCGTGAGCGTGGTAAGCAGCGCGAGCGCCTCCTGAAACATCTCCTGCGCGTTTTGCGCGTTATCTTGAGCCAGATAATGCTGACCGAGCGCTGTATATATCTGCACTTGAAAATAGACATCCGGCGCGGGCATCTCTTGCAGCAAATGGAGACAGCGCTGGTGCGATAGAAGCGCCTGCGCATAGTTATGCATGGTCGCATACACGGTACCAAGCAAATAGAGGCTGCGCAGATGAAGCGTATCGTTATGCAATTCTTTTGCCAGTTCGATGGCTTCCGTCAATACTTGCAGAGACTCCTGGGTCCGACCGGCCTCCAGGTACGCACGACCCAATAGATAACGTTGCTGAAGTAATTGTGGACGGGTCAGGCGCTTGGGAATCAGTCTTTCCAGTGTAGAGATAACCTGTGTCGCTCTTCCTTCCCACAGGGCCATCTCTGCATTGAGAAAAAGTAGCTCTTCTTCGTCCTCTTCGCGTTCCACGCCGCCACCTGCACTGGAAACATCGGATTGAGCGCGATTGGGGAGCAATTGGGTTGAGGGGATGCCGAGGCGTGTTGCGAGAATCTCCAAAGCGCGCAAGGATGGATGAATCTGACCGCGTTCGATAGCGGATATATAACTTACCGAAAAATCTGGTGCTGCGAGTTGCCCCTGTGTGTAATTACGGGCAATACGCGCCGCCCGCAAACGTTCACCGACCGATTTGCCGATTTTGCTCGGCGCTTGTTCAGGCGACATTTCACCCTCCAGGATAAACTTTTTTCACTGTCTTGAGAAAAGATATGAGTAAGCACACACAATAATGGTCTAACGTATTGTAAAATAACCCCATGTTTTGTGTCAATGGCTTGATGTAATAAATATGCATAAAGTACCTGTAAATTTGTCTTTTCGTAAAACGTGGGGCGATTAAACCCACCATTTTATAAAGCGCGGAGTTAATACATGGTACAAGCAAGGGGAAGGGAGAGCAGGCTGACCGCAAGGAGTGGCCTGCTCTCCCCTTGCAAGCCTTTCCGTCCTCACCATATTCTAGAATGCGGTATACTACGAGGTATCTACTGATAGTTCTCGCCATCATCGCGGATGGTGAGTCCTGGCAAGTTTAACCTGGCAATCATTGATACCTATGCGGGCCTGATACCCACGCCGGTATCACTACATGTAGTCATTATTACATATTATGCCAGATGCGAGAAGGAGAGAGCTATGTTCCGTTTTCTAACCGCCGGAGAGTCGCATGGCCCCTGTCTGACCATGATCGTTGAGGGCCTGCCCGCCGGTCTATCTATTGAAAAAGAGATCATTGATGCCGATTTGCGGCGACGGCAAGGAGGCTATGGGCGTGGTGGGCGCATGAAGATTGAGAAGGACGAGGTACGCTTCCTCTCAGGCGTGCGTTTTGGCAAGACGCTCGGCTCACCCATTACCATGCAGATCGAGAATCGCGATTGGGTCAACTGGCAGGAACGTATGAGCGCCGCACCGGTTGAGGCCGAGATCGAACCGGTCACGCGCGTGCGCCCCGGTCATGCCGATTTTACGGGAGCGATGAAATATGGACACAGCGATGTGCGTAACGTGATTGAACGTTCCAGTTCGCGTGAAACGGCCTCGCGCGTCGCAGTTGGTGGCCTGTGTCGCCAGTTTCTGGCCCGCTTTGGCATCACCGTCCACAGCCACGTGCTATCAGTGGTTGAGGTCGGCTACGAGACGCCGCGCCCGATGACGCGCGAGTCCTATCCCGACGATATGTGGGAGAAGGTAGAGGCTTCGCCGATGCGCTGCGCCGATGCCGACCTCACCGAAAAGATGATTGCGCGCATACTTGAGGCCAAGCAGCACGGCGATACCTGCGGCGGCGTCTTTGAGGTCGTGGCTTTCGGCGTGCCGATTGGGCTGGGCAGTTTCAGCCAGTGGGATCGCCGTCTGGGCGCGCGCCTGGGTATGGCGATGATGAGCATTCCTTCAGTGAAGGCAATGGAGATTGGAGCAGGCTTTGCTGCCGCGCACAATACCGGCTCACACGTTCACGATGTCTTGCGACATGGTGAGGACGGCTCATGGTTCCATTTGAGCAATAATGCCGGCGGCATTGAGGGCGGCATTACCAATGGCGAGCCGCTGGTGGTGCGCGTCGGCGTCAAGCCCATCCCCACGCTGGCACATCCCTTGCCCTCCGTAGACCTGGCGACCGGCGAGAACATCGAACAGAGCCGCTATGAGCGCAGCGATGTCTGTGTTGTGCCCGCTGCCGGTGTTGTCGGCGAAGCCATGATGGCGATAGTGTTGACCGAGGCGCTGCTGGAAAAATATGGCGGCGACAGCATTGAGGAGATGTTGCGCCATTATAATAGCTGAGTTTATACTTGGCCCCATCTTCGTCTCCCCAATGGTTGGTTCGCCGGTACCACGGTAATGGTAGAATACAAACAAAGACTATCTTATAGAAGGAGGGCGCGATAGGTCGGTCTGGGTGCCACTTATCGCCGAATAGCAACACATGAATGTAAACGCAAAAGAATTGTTTATGGATGGCGAATTTGTGCCAGCGGAAAAAGGCGTGATCTCCGTGCGCACGCATGCCTTCGCCTATGGCACCGGTTGCTTCGAGGGTATTCGCGGCTATTGGAACGAAGAAGAGCAACAGGTCTATCTGTTTCGCGCGCGCGAACATTTCGAGCGCCTGCATAACTCCTGCCGTATCTTGCAGATAACGTTGCCCTACAGCGTTGAGCAGATGATAGAAACCAGTTGCGAACTGATCCGCCGCAATGGGCAGCGCCAGGATGTATATCTGCGGCCCGTAGCCTACAAGGCCGAGCCGATTCTGGGTGTGCGCCTGCACGGCGTCGCCGACAGCTACCTGCTGACCTCGGAGCCGCAGGGTAACTATGTGGACATCTCCGGCCTGCGCTGCGGCGTCTCCTCATGGCGGCGCATCGACGACAACGCCATGCCTGCGCGCGCCAAAATCTGCGGTGCCTACGTGAACTCCGCCTTTGCCAAAAGCGAGGCCATGCAGAACGGCTTCGACGAGGCCATCATGCTGACCAACGAGGGCCACGTCTCCGAGGGCAGTGCGGAGAACATCTTCTTGCTGATCAACGGCGAACTGGTGACGCCCTCACCGAGCGAGAATATCCTGCTCGGCATCACACGCGATACCGTCATGAAGCTGGCGCAGCGCGAGCTGGGTATAGCCACACGCGAGCGGCAGATTGACCGCACGGAACTCTATACTGCCGACGAGATCATCCTCTGCGGCACAGGCGCGCAGATCGCGCCAGTTATCGAGGTTGATCATCGCTCGATAGGCAGTGGCAAAATCGGGCCAGTTAGCCAGAAGTTGCAGCAGATCTACTTCGATGTCGTGCGCGGTCGCCGCCCCGAATACAAAGAGTGGTGTACGCCCGTCTACGCAAGCGTCGCTGTGTAGGGATATGCTTTACAAATTACATCCCGCTTGGTGAGCGAACCGAGCGGGATGTAAGTAGGCACTACGGTTTATCATATCACCTCACAACAGTAGTCTTTTGTTGGAAAAGGCATAATTGCCTGATGTGTCGAAAGTAATAGTGCATCGGTGGAGAAAGAACTAGAAGTTTTGCATAGATGGAGACACAAAAAATTCGGCAATAGTGTTTACCATCGCCGAATTTTTTGTTGCAACACGCCGCCTTAACGCTTTGTGTACTGTGGGGCCTTGCGGGCACGTTTGAGGCCTGGCTTTTTGCGCTCCTTCATACGTGGATCGCGTGTCAGGTAGCCGGCTTTGCGCAAGGCAGCTTTGAAATCGGGGTTCATGCGTACCAGCGCGCGGGCCAGGGCGTGGCGAATAGCACCGGCCTGACCGGTGATGCCGCCGCCGACGACGCGCACGCTCATCGTGTAGGTGTTCTCCAGGTCGAGTGCACGCAGGGGGGCCAGGATGGCCGCCATTTGTGCGCCCAGATTGCCAAAGTAGTTCTGGGCAGATTTTCCATTAATAATGATGCTGCCGTCACCGTTGGGGAAGAGGCGCACACGGGCAACGGCGGTCTTGCGCCGTCCCATGCCATAATAATATTCACCCTTCGGCATCTCAGCGACTTTCGGGGTATCAGCCACGGTCAGTTCTCCTCCTCATTTACTCTGTGACGGATGTAGACTGTTGTAACAGAGACTCAGGGCCGGTCCAGGGAATGGGCTTCTGGGCCGCGTGTGGATGCTCAGGGCCGGGATAGACCTTGAGACGCTTCATCAGCCTGGCACCCAGGCGGTTATGCATGACCATGCCGCGTACAGCGTGGATCAGCGCGCGCTCCGGGAAGCGGCCCTCCAGCACCTGGCGCAGCGAGGTGGTCTTCAGGCCACCAGGATAGCCGCTGTGGCGATAGTACATCTTCTGATCCAGGCGCTTGCCCGTGACGGCGATCTTTCTGGCGTTAATCACGATTACATAGTCACCGCAAGGCAGATGCGGCGTAAAGGTTGGTTTATGTTTTCCACGCAGGATTTGCGCGATCTGTGAGGCCAGCCGTCCTAACACCTGCCCTTCCGCGTCGATGATATACCACCGGGGTTGCAGGTCAGCGGCCTTCGCGCTGTATGTCTTCATCATCGTTCATTCACTCCAAATTTCTCAGGATAATCAACCCGTACCAGGCACAGCCCATGAGGTGGGGCCGCTGAACCAGGGTGCGTCTTCTCCGCTTGCTCCACAATGGCGGCGAACTGCTCCAGGCTCAGGCGATGTTGCCCGACCAGCAGCAGCGTACCAACCATTCTGCGCACCATTCCGGTCAGGAATGCGTCCGCCGTAAAGTCACAATAGATAAGCTGCGGCACTTCGCGGCGCGCATCCCGTACACACGCTGCCGCCAGCATGGTACGGACGCAATGATGCGGGCCTGGTTTCCTGGGATTGGTTTCCTCAGGACTGCGCCCAAAGGCGGCAAAATTTTTTCGTCCCAGCAGAAGCTGGCATGCCTCGTGCATCAGGTTTACATCCAGAGCCTGCGGACAATGATAACTGTAACGCGCGTGCAACGGCGACGGTACAGCGTCATTCCAGATCGTATAGCGATACGAGCGACTCAAGGCGCTGTAGCGTGCGTGAAAGTCCTCCGGTGCCTCGCGCACCCAGCGCACGGCAATGGAAGTGCGTGGCAGCACGCCGTTCAAAGCCCGCAGCCATACGGCAGGCGTCAACGACGAAACGGTGTGGAAGTGAATCACCTGGCCGCTGGCATGGACGCCCGCGTCGGTGCGACCCGCGCCATAGACGACCGAGAACATGCCGGAGATACGTTCAATAGCCGCCTCCAGCATTCCCTGTACCGTTGGCCCGCGCTCCTCACGCTGGCGCTGAAAGCCATGATAATCGGTACCGTCATATTCAACGCCACACACGAGTTTCATGACACGTTCTACATAAGAGCGATCTGCGCCATATCGGCGGCATCGCCCTTGCGCTTGCCCAGCTTGGTGATGCGCGTATAGCCACCTGGCCGCCCGATGTAACGGGGAGCCAGTTCCTCAAACATCTTCTTCACGACCAGCTCATCGGGCAGGGTACGCAGAATATGGCGGCGTGCGCGCAACTCAATGACCATCGCCTGATACGCCGCTTGCAGAGCCTTCTCGGCCTCGTCCTCGTTGCTAATAATCTTGAGCAGCTCCTCGCGGCGCGCCTTGAGCTTATCCTCCAGGAACTTGCGTCCCTTCTCTGTCAGCGGAGCCTTCATCTGCTTCGCGCGCTCCTCATTGGAAAGCACGCGATCTTTCAGCGAGAAGCGACCCCGGCGCGCGAAGGTCAGTATCTGCTCGGCCTTCTCCTCATCAGAGACCACTGAGAGCAGATACTCGCGTGCGGCCTGGCGGCCCTTTACTGCGGCATCAATCAACTTTTCGGCTTCGGCACGGATAGCACGCGCGCGTGCCTCCGTTGTATTGATACGGTCATACCGAATGAGGCCAATCATCAAATTGCGACGCGCGGAACGGCGTCGCGGCTCAGGCATACTCAAGCGGTTTCCGGCTATTCGGTGCCTCACGTTAGTCCTCCATTTTGAGATCGCCGTCCATATCGGCTTCGACAGCGACATGCCCATCACGCAAATTGGTGGGTAGGAAGTTGCGGGCCATCAGGCGCTCTCGCAGTTCTTGCAGGCTCTTCTCACCGAAGTTACGCACGCCGAGCAGGTCTTCTTCATTCATAGTCAGCACCTGGCCGACCTTCGTGATATTGCTGCGCTTGAGGCAGTTATAGGCCCGAACGGAGAGATCGAGTTCCTCAATCGGCGTATCGTAAATCTTCTGTGGGATAGGCACACTGCTCATCGGGGCCTTTTCCGGCTCAGCGATGGCGGCGCGATAGTTGGCGAGAAGCGTGAAGTGGCGAACCAGGATGTCGGCGCTCTCGCGCAGCGCCTCATCGGGCGTCATGGTGCCATCTGTCGTTATATCGAGAATAATCTTGTCATAGTTGGTCATCTGACCTACACGGGTATGCTCAACCGTGTAGTTGACCCTTTGCACGGGAGTGTAGATCGCATCGACAGGGATCACGCCGATGGGCTGATCCTCTTTTGAGTCGGCGGGTACATAGCCGCGCCCGCGCTCAACGACCAACTCCATTTCTAAGCGAGCATTTTCATTATCGAGCGTGGCGATATGCAGCTTAGGGTTGACGATCTCGACCGTGCTGGGGGCAATGATGTCCTCCGCCGTCACTTCGCGTCCACCCTCTTCACCTGTGACCTCCAGGCGCATAGAGACGGGATGGTCGGAGAACGAGCGCAGACGTAACTTCTTAACATTGAGAACAATGTCGGTCACGTCCTCCAACACGTTCGGAATATCCTGGAACTCGTGTTGTACCCCTTCGATGCGAATAGAGGTCACAGCAGCACCCGGCAACGATGACAGTAACACGCGCCGCAGTGCGTTGCCCACAGTCACTCCATACCCGGCCTCTAGCGGCTCGATATCATAACTTGCATAATTGTCCTGCGTCTTCGTATTCTTGATGCGAGGCAGAGTAATATCTTGCAGCAAAGGTCAAACCTGCCTTTCTCTTGCTACCACTGTCTGTTTCAGGTGCCATGTCACTCATGAAAGTCCGCGTAAGTAAGCAACGGCTGCGACCGTTTTGATTGATCTTAACGCACTGTAGAAACCAGAAACATGGGTAGTCCAAGCACTGCCCACCCGGAGGTGGCTTAACGCTGATACAGCTCAACCACCAACTGCTCATCAAAGGGTAGTTCGAGGTCAGTCCGCGAGGGGATGGTTACCACGCGCCCGCTCATCTCGTCGATGTTGAGTTGCAACCAGGGCGGAACACCCTTTTGCGCCAGCAGCAAAGCACGGTTCTTAAAGTACTCCAACCCCTTACTGCGCTCGCGCACAGTGATGACATCATTGGGCTTGGCGATGAACGATGGAATATCGGTCTTGCGCCCATTCACATTGAAATGCCCATGGCTAACGAGTTGCCGCGCCTGCGCGCGCGAATCGGCGAAGCCGAGTCGATACACCAGGTTGTCCAGGCGCATCTCCAGAATCTGCAACAGGTTCTCACTCGTTTTGCCAGGACGGCGAGCGGCGGTTGCAAAATGGCGACGGAACTGACGCTCCAGAATGCCATAGCTCCGGCGCACGCGCTGCTTCTCGCGCAATTGTTTGGCATAGCCGGATTCTTTGCGGGCACGCGCGCCGCCATGCTGACCCGGCTTGCTGCTGCGACGCTCAAGCGTGCATTTCATCATGCACTTGTCGCCCTTGAGAAAAAGCTTTACCCCTTCACGCCTGCACAACTTGCAGACGGGACCGGTATAACGCGCCATCTAATTGTATCCTCCTCACGTGTCGAAACACGTGGATCATTGTCAAATCTTCATTTATGCAGCGTACAGGCTTACACGCGCCGCCGCTTAGGGGGACGGCAACCGTTATGCGGAATGGGCGTGACGTCGATGATCGAAATCACTGAGAGGCCCGCCGCCTGCAAGGAGCGAATCGCTGCCTCGCGGCCAGAACCCGGCCCCTTCACAAACACTTCGACCTGGCGCAGCCCATGCTCCATCGCCTTGCGCGCCGCAGCTTCAGCCGTGACCTGGGCAGCATATGGGGTACTCTTGCGCGACCCCTTGAAGCCCTGGCTGCCTGCACTGCCCCAGGCAAGCACATTGCCATTGGGGTCGGTGAGGGTGACTATCGTATTATTAAAGGTGGCCTGAATGTGCGCCTGCCCTTTCGGCACAGACTTCCGCTCACGCCGCCTGACCTTTCCTGTGGTTGTAGTCTTTTTCTTATCCGCCATGCTCAGGCATCCCTCTTTACTTCTTTGCTACAGCTTTCTTCTTGCCAGCGACCGTCTTCTTTGGTCCACGGCGCGTGCGCGCATTCGTGCGGGTGCGCTGTCCGCGTACCGGCAGATTGCGGCGATGGCGCAGGCCGCGATAGCAACCAATTTCGATCAGCCGCTTGATATTCATATCGACTTCGCGGCGCAGGTCGCCCTCAACTTTATATTCGCGATCAATCACCTCACGCAGACGGTTGACCTCTTCTTCAGTCAAATCCCGTACCCGCGTATCCGGGTTAATATGCGTTTTCGCCAGGATTTTGCGGCTGGTCGTCAGCCCAATTCCGTAGATATAGCACAGCGAAATTTCCACACGCTTCTCACGTGGAATGTCAACGCCGGCAATTCTAGCCATCTTTCCCTCCAACTGAGAGTTCAAGCCATCTTGAACAACGACAGCCGCCTGTTAGCCCTGCCGCTGCTTGTGCTTGGGGTCTTTACTACAGATCACCATCACAACACGATTGCGGCGAATCACCCGACAGTGTTCGCAACGCGGTTTCACTGAGGCACGTACTTTCATGATAGTCCTCCTTACAATTCACAGGCGGACGCGCCTTATCGCGTCCCTACGGAAATGCACAGCCGCCCGCCTGTCTGGATACATTGCACTAAAGCTTAGCGATGAAGGTTGAAGCCATCCTTCAAGCAGGTCGTGCCTACAGAGGAAAAAGGTCGTTATCCCTATCTACCTGCCCTGCAGGGAGGCAAATGGAGGATTGTGGATGCTGCACTACTTCACGTCTATAGCGCGGAACAAGGCGTACCGCATGTACCGTTTCATGATCTCACACGCCAGATGATGCGCCCACGTGTCAAGTCGTAGGGTGAGAGAACCACCCGCACTTTGTCGCCGGGAACGATACGCACAAAATTCATGCGAATACGCCCTGACAAGGTTGCCAGAACCTGGTGTTTTTCGTCAATTTCGACTCTAAACATGGCATTGGGGAGGGCCTCCAGCACGGTGCCCTCGACCTCTATATCATCTTTCGCCATAGCATCCTTTCCCTGATAGGATTGTTCCTTGAATGTCCCTTCATCCAGCTTGCTCGTTGCTCGGCTGCAGGCACCCATCAAGGGTGCCCCATACCTGTCCAGAGTAGGGAGCAGCCCTCGCGGTCGCCCTGCCCGCCGCGATCATCGTATTCCCCGGTCAGTCGGCCACGCATTCTCAAGTACAGCAAATGATGCTTTTATGAGTGCAAGGATATATAACGTGTGGCAGCCTCACACGCTTCGAGTTCTCTTCTTCTTTTGCTCGTCGGCGAGGAATACAGAGCAAAAGTACAAAAGGGCAGCGATATACATCGCTGCTGCCAACTACGAATTATAGCATACCTGTGGAAAAAAGTCGAGAGGGAATTTTTTCCTGCTCTCTGTCCTTCCTGGAAAAATCGGTGTAGGGGCGTCATTCATGACGCCCTGGTCACCCGTTGATCTGTGCACGAGGCCTCATTCATGACGCCCCTACACCGACCACCAACATCCCCCTAAAGAATAGAGAGCCTTTTTTCCTGCTATGACCTTTCTCCCAGTACTAACGGGTGAGGATGTCTGCCTCACCCTCCGTGATGGCTACCGTATGTTCAAAGTGGGCGGCATAGCTACCATCCGCTGCAACAACTGTCCAGTTATCCTCCAGCACCTTTGTCTCTTTGGCTCCCATAATCACCATCGGCTCGATAGCGATCACCATGCCCGGCTTGAGGACGGGATTGGGGTAGTTGGGGTCTACATAGTTCAGGACCTGGGGGTCTTCATGCATGCTGCGCCCCACGCCATGCCCGCCGTAATGACGCACGACCGAGAAGCCCGCCGCCTCGACATACTGCTGCACCACACGCCCGATATCGCGCAGCCGATTGCCTGCACGTGCCACCGCGATGCCGCGATAGAGCGCCTCCTCCGTCACCTGCAACAGCCGCTGCACTTCCGGCGCGACCGTACCCACCGGCACGGTAATCGCCGAGTCGGCATGCCAGCCCTGGTAGCTAAGTGCCAGATCGATAGCGACGATATCGCCCTCGTTCAGCACACGTGCGCCCGGAATACCATGCACCACTTCCTCATTTACAGACGTACAAAGCGAGGCCGGATAACCGTGATAGCCCAACGAGCTTGATTTCGCACCATACTGGCGCAACAATTGTGCGCTCAGCGCGTCGATCTCGCCCGTAGTCATGCCTGGATGTACGGCAGCCTTCAGTTCGGCCAATATCGCCGCCACGATTTTCCCGGCGGCACGAATCTTCTCGCGCTCTTCCTTTGATTTAATGAGAATTGCCATCGTTTTTTAAAGCTCCGGCAGGGCGACCAGCAGGGTCGCCTCTACCATAACGGGTAGGGTAGGGGCGACCTTGAAGATCGCCCTGCTACCCCGCTCTGCCAAACCCATCAACCCTGCCTCAGATGTTCTCTTATGCGGCTAACCAGCGTCTGGTGAACCGTGTCAATGTCCTGATCACCGTTGACCTCGACCAGTTTATGCTGACCTGCATAATAGTCGGTGAGCGGCAACGTTTCGTGGAAGAAGATGTCCAGGCGTTTTTGAATAGCCTCTGGCCGATCATCGGAACGTTGATACAGTTCACTGCCATCGATATCGCAGATACCCGCTACTTTAGGCGGTCGGGTATAAATGTTATACACGTGCTGCTGGGCACGGCAGACATAGCGACCGGTGAGTCGCCGCAACAACACCTCCTGCGGAACGGAGAGATAAACCGCGACATCGATGTACCGACTCATACGCGCCAGACCTTCGTCCAGTGCCCGCGCCTGCGCCATCGTGCGTGGGAAACCATCAAAGAGGACACCCGCGTCACAGTCGGGCTGTGCGATGCGCGTCAGTATCATATGTACCGTAATATCGTCGGGAACCAGGTCACCGCGATCAATATAGGTTTTCGCCTGCCTGCCCAATTCGCTCTGCTCCTGAATAGCTTTGCGAAACAGGTCGCCGCTGGCGATATGGCGGATGCCAAATGCCTGCGCCAACATCCCCGCCTGCGTCCCCTTCCCTGATCCTTGCGCACCGATCAGCACAATATTCACGTTTTTCCCTCCCGATGGAAGCGCACCGTTGCGCTCAACAATCCCAATAAGTCTGAAACTGGCCCTTATGACAGGAAGCCCGAATAGTTACGCATGACCATCTGGGCCTCAAGCTGGCGCACCGTATCGAGGACAACGCCTACCACAATGAGCAGGGCCGCGCTACTTAGTAACTGGTTGCCACCGACGCGGGCCACAAACGGCAGGACGGCGACGATACCCAGGGCCAACGCCCCGCCCAGCGTGACACGGTTCAAAATGTTGGTCAGGTAACGGCTGGTCGGCTCGCCGGGGCGATAGCCCGGAATAAAAGCTCCCTGCTTCTGTAAGCTCTCCGGGATATTCTGTTGCTGCCACATCACATAGGCATAGAAGTAGGTAAAGGCAACCGTCAACCCGAAGAAGAGAAGCCAATACCACCACAGATTGGGGTTCACCACATAGGTGGCAACAAAGATAGAGATGTTCTTCAACCAGACCGCGCTACTGGTAGACAGATACTCTGACAACACAGCCGGGAAGATGAGCATGGACTGAGCGAAGATCAGTGGAATCATACCCGCGCTGTTGACCTGAATAGGAATGTAGGTGGTTTGCGCCGAGCCAACCATCAGGCCACGTCCCACCATACGCTTGGTCGGGTACTGCACCGGAACACGGCGCTGACCCTGGTAGATGTAGACGATACCGAGAATAGTCAGAAGACCAATGATCAAAAAGACCGCGATGCTCACGACAGCGCTGCCGCCGATGCCGCCCGTCGTACTGGCCGTATAGCCCTGCTGCACAAGCTGAGGCAGACGGCTGACGATGCCGCCAAAGATAATCAGCGAGATGCCATTACCGATACCGTTCTCGGTGATCAGCTCGCCCAACCAGACCAGAATCATCGTGCCGGTCGTAAGCGCCAGTAGAATCGAGAAGGTTTCCAGCGCGTACTGCGGATCGACCAGGCTGAAGTTCGTGAGGACACCCGCCTTCTGGAAAAGGGCGCACTGCCCCAACGCTTGCAAGAAGGCCAGTGGGACAGTGATGATGCGGGTTATCTGGCTGAAACGCAAACGTCCGGCCTCGCCCTCCTGCGCCATATTCTGCAAAGCAGGAATAATGGGCTGCAAGAGTTGCATGACAATAGTTGCCGTGATATAGGGATAAACGCCGAGCGCGACAATAGAGAACTGTTGCAAGGAGCCACCGGAGAACACATCCAGCAGGCCCAGCAACTGGCCGAGATTTTGATTGCTACCATTACTAAACAGATTGTGTAAAGCTGTATTCTCAGCCGCTGTGAGTGGCACAGGTATATGCGCGAGAATACGAAAAATCAACAAAATCCCTAGCGTAAACAGTATTTTGTTGCGTAAATCAGGAACCGTCCAGATAGTCCGCAGACGTTCCCACATGGAAGCCTCCTTTACGAAGACAACGGCAGTCTTGATAGAGAGCTTGCGCTGTATATATATATTACAGTTACAGCGCAAGTATAACATATATGTGCAAGATACCGAGGAGATTAAACCTCGGCATCCTGCTGTGTTGACTTTTTCGCGGCTTTCTCTTTGTTGTCTTCCTTGCGGCGCTTGGTCTTCTCGTAGGTTTTGACGGGAATGACCTTGGCGATGCCACCGGCGGCTTCGATCTTGGCGCGCGCACTGGCCGAGAACTTGTGCGCGTAGATTGTGAGGGCACGATCTATTTCGCCATCACCCAGCACCTTAATCAAGCCCTTGCTCTCGGCGGGGCTTAGCAGCTTATGCTTCGCCAGGTCCTCCGGGTGCACCTGCGAACCCGGCTCAAAGACATCGAATGCCTCAACATTGAGAATGGCATACTCATCGCGGAACGGAATATTGCTGTTGCCCAGGCCGCGCAAGAACGGTAAGCGCTTGGACAGGCGGGTCTGACCGCCGTTGAACGCGCGATGAATCTTGCCGCCGGTACGCGCCTTCTGGCCTTTGGTACCACGCCCGGCGGTCTTGCCGCGCCCGGAGCCGTGACCACGCCCTACGCGCCGCTCCGGCTTATGCGAACCAGGGGCGGGCCTTAAATCAGAGAGTTTCACTGATCGTCTCCTCTACCTGCACCAGATGACTAACCTTGCGAATCATGCCGCGAATAACCGGCTGATCCTCGTGTTCGACCGTCTGCTGTAGCTTGTGAAAGCCAAGTGAGCGGATGGTCTCTTTCTGATCCTTCGGGTAGCCAATTGCACTTTTTACCCACTTAATACGCAGTTTTGCCATGTTCTACTCCTATCGGCGACGTTCGCCACGCTCAGGCCGTTCACGGCGCTCGCCACGCTCAGCCCGTTCGCCGCCGCCACGCCGCTCGCGCCGCTCACCGCCCCGTCGGCTGGCACGACTCTCGCGCGCCTCTTCCTCGCGGGCCGCACGCTGAGACGCTTCCAGTTCTGCCGCCGCTGCCGCTGCCGTCTCCAGGCGCGCTGCCTGCCGTTTGCCGAGCAGTTCCTCGATAGTTTTGCCGCGCCGTGCCGCCTCTTCGCCGGGAGCACGCAACTCCTGCAGGGCCTTGATGCAAGCCTGCACTGTGTTGGCTTTGTTCGTACTGCCCAGCGTCTTGGTCAGAATGTCGCGGATACCGGCGGCCTCAACCACCGCACGCACCGCTCCACCGGCGATCACACCCGTGCCGGGCGCAGCGGGCTTAAGCAGCACTTCGGAAGCCTCAAAGGTAGTCTTGACCATATAGGGGATTGTTGTGCCCGTCAGGGGAACGTGAATCAGGTGCTTCTTGGCATCCTCCACGCCCTTGCGAATAGCCTCGGTATACTCACTGGCTTTGCCGAAGCCAAAACCCACATAGCCGTTGTGATCACCTACCACGACCAGCGCGCGAATGCTGAAACGACGACCACCCTGGACTACTTTGGAGACGCGGCTTACATCGACGACGGTCTCTTCCAGATTCAGTTTTGAAGCATCTATTCTTGCCATAGTACTCCTCTTTTGGCCCTGTAGGGACGGCATGTATCCCGTCTCTACAGGGCATTTCCGTCGGCCCTAAAATTTCAGACCGCCTTCGCGCGCGCCTTCGGCAAGCGCCGCCACACGCCCATGATACTGATAGCCGCCGCGATCAAACACCACCTGACTGACGCCCTTCTCCTGCGCGCGCCGCGCCAGCAGTTTGCCAACCTCGCGCGCGATTGCCACCTTGCGGTTATTGGAAATTGCCGCCAGTGCCTCCAAAGGGGTCTTCTTCTCGCCTTTCTGCGCGGCAGGCAGGACGGTCTTGCTCTGCGTAGGTCTGCCACCCTTCTGCGCCTGCCCGCCCTTTTGTGCCTGAGCGCCCTTCGCCGGGGCCTTTTCCGCCCGCGCGCTTTTGCCTCTCTGCACGGGGGCAACGGTGGCGGCCAGTTCGACCGCCTCCTCCTCAACCTGCACCTTCACCTTCGTCGGAGTCGCCGCCTGCGCGGATACGGCTGGTTTGAAGTCCTTGAGACTCTCATCCAGCGACGAGGCCGCAACCAGGGTTGTGCCGGTGGTATCATCTATAATCTGTGCATAGATATGGTTGCCACTGCGAAACACATTCAGGCGAGGGCGGGTGGGCGAGCCGACCAGGTGACTGCGGATACGGCGATGCCGCCGCAGTCGCGCCTTATTTGCATGAAATTGCTTAATCATCGCTCAACCACTCCTGGTTTCATCACTCTCTTACTTCTTCTTACCGCCAACTTTACCGGCCTTACCGGCCTTCCGGCGAATCGCCTCACCCGCGTAGCGAATACCCTTGCCCTTGTAGGGTTCCGGCTTGCGAATCGCACGGATGGTGGCCGCGACCTGACCGACCAGTTGCTTGTCAATGCCACTCACGCTAATCCTGGTAGCCTTTGTTGCGGCATCGACGCCATCAACGTTGAGCGTGATGCCAGGCGGTGGCTGCACCTCAACCGGGTGGGAATAGCCAACCAGAATCACCAGATTATTGCCAACTCTGGCCGCACGATAGCCAACGCCGTGAATCTCTAGCTGCTTCGTGTAGCCGTTGGTCACGCCCACGACCATGTTATTGATCAGCGTGCGGTACAGCCCGTGTTTGGCTTTGTGGCTTTTGCTATCGGAAGGGCGACTCACGGTCAGCATGCCGTCTTCCAGCTTGAGGCTGAGTTCGGGATCGACCTGGCAAGAAAGCTGACCCTTCGGCCCCTTGACTGTTACCAGGTTGTCTTCTGTCCAAGTCACCTGCACCTTTGGTGGCACCGGGATTGGAGCGCGTCCGATACGAGACATTCACATCCTCCTCGCTACCAAACGTAGCAGACGACCTCGCCGCCCAGACCGGCACGATAGGCCTTGCTGCCCGTCATGATGCCCTTGGGCGTCGAGAGAATAGCTATGCCCAGGCCACCGCGCACGCGCGGAATGTTGGCCTGCCTGGTATAAACGCGCAGACCCGGCTTGCTCACGCGCTTCAGGTTGGTCAACACCGGCTTCTTATCGACATAGCGCAACGTAATACGAATGGTACCCTGCGGATTATCTTTCAGGATTTCAATATCCTTGATGTATCCCTCTTCTTTAAGAACCCGCGCAATCGCCAGCTTCATCTTAGAGGCCGGTATCAGTACGCGAGTATGGCGTGCAGCGACCGCGTTGCGAATGCGCGTCAGCATATCCGCAATCGGATCAGTCATATTCATGCAGTATCCTCCATCATCTCATCGCGTCTACCAGCTTGACTTCGTGACGCCTGGCAATTCGCCGCGCAAGGCGCGCTCGCGGAAGCAGATGCGGCACAGCCCGAACTTGCGCATATAGGCTCGCGGTCGCCCGCAAATGCTACAGCGATTATGCTGACGTACCTTGAAGCGGGGCTTGCGCTGCGATTTTACAATCATTGAGACTTTTGCCATTTCGCCCTCCAGCGTTATTTCTTAAAGGGCATGCCCAGTAACTTGAGCAATTGTCGCCCCTCTTCATCCGTGCGAGCGGTGGTCACCACGCTGACCTCCATGCCGCGTACTTTGTCAACCTTATCGTAGTCGATTTCAGGAAAGACGAGTTGTTCGCGCAGGCCCAGCGTATAGTTGCCGCGCCCATCAAAAGCCTCTGGCGAGACGCCCTGGAAGTCACGCATGCGTGGCAGGGCGACATTCATCAGCTTATCCAGGAAGACATACATGCGGTCGCCGCGCAGCGTGACCATACAGCCGATCTGCATGCCCTCGCGCAATTTGAAGGCCGCAACCGAACGTTTGGCGCGCGTGATCACCGGGCGCTGACCCGTGATGGCGGTCAGATCGGCGATGGCCGCGTCCATCGCCTTCGGGTTCTGAATCACTTCGCCCAGGCCAATGTTGACGACGACTTTTTCAATGCGCGGCACCTGCATCGGGTTGGTGTAGTTAAACTCCTTTTGCAGGGCAGGCACGACCTCCTGACGATACTTCTCTTTTAATCGTGTTGCCATCCTTAACTACTCCCTCGTCCGATCTGCGATTTCCTTGCCGCACTTCTTGCACACGCGCGCCACGCGCTCCTTCTGATCGGCTCCCATCTTGCGGCGAATGTGGCCCACGCGCGTTGGCTGACCGCACTCGGTACATTTGAGCATGACATTGGAGACATGGATCGGCATCGCCTTCTCGATGATGCCTCCCTGCTGCATCTGACCTTGCGGACGGACATGCTTCTTGACGATATTCAGGCCCTCAACAATAACTTTGTTGACCTGTGGCAATGCCCGCGAAACCGTGCCTTCTTTGCCCCTATCTTTGCCGGTGATGATGAGTACGGTATCACCTCTTTTGATATTCATTTTGGCAAGGTGCAGAGGTTTCTTCTCTTTCTGTTTCGTTGCCATTGTCATTCCTCACATCAGGGGTGCAAGGTTCTCCTTGCCGGGGCCTGGGGTGTCTCTACACCCCGCCCGGCAGAGGGCGGCTGCCCTCTGCACTCCCGCTTCACGGGCGGGATAAACCCACCCACATGGACAGGATTTATCCTGTCCCTACAGGACTTCTGGCGCGAGCGAAATGATACGCATAAAGTTTCGCTCACGCAACTCGCGGGCTACCGGGCCAAAGATACGTGTGCCTCGTGGGTTGTTGCCTGCGGCGATGATGACTGCCGCATTCTCGTCGAAACGAATATGCGAGCCATCGGGACGCGCATATTCTTTGGCCACGCGCACCACGACCGCGTTGACAACCTCACCCTTTTTTACCTGCCCGTTGGGAGCGGCAACCTTGACAGAGGCTTTGATAATATCCCCCACCTCAGCATACCGCTTGCGCGAACGGCTCATCACCCGAATGCACATAATCTCTTTTGCACCGGTGTTATCAGCGACCTTCAGGCGTGTCTGTGGCTGAATCATGACTGCTCCTCCTCTTCCGTCGTTTCCTCCGTCGTCTCCAGCGAAGGCTCGGCCTCTAACTCGCTCACAGGAACAACGCCACTTCCGCGCTTGACAATCTCAACCAGTCGCCAGCGTTTTAACTTACTTAACGGACGGCTCTCTTCAATCAGAACAGTGTCGCCTATCTGGCAGCTATTGTTCTCGTCATGCGCATAAAAATGTTTTGTTTGACGATACGTGCGTTTATAAATGCGGTGCCTCTTCAGCGCTTCAACCTCGACCACAATCGTCTTATTCATCTTATTGCTGATGACGCGCCCGACTTTGCGCTGGCGACGAGGCTTTGTCGGCGTCGCGGTGGCTGAAGCAGCACCCTGCATTGCCTCTTGCTGTGTCATTCTTCATTCTCCAACTGTGTCAGACGATGCAGGAGGCGCGCGATATCCTTACGTGTCTGCGCGAAGATACGACCATTCTTGACCTCACCGCGCTGCTGTTGCAAGCGCAGGTTGAACAGCTTCAATCGCTGTTCTTGCAACTCACGCTGCGCCTCATTGTAGCTCATCTCAGCAATCTGCTGACGACGCTCTTTAAGCTTCGGCACTTTCCGCCTCCTCTCGTTTCAGGAAACGGGTCTTCACGGGCAGCTTGTGGCTGGCCAGGCGAATCGCCTCTTTGGCGACCTCTTCGCTCACACCACCGATTTCAAAGATGATGCGACCCGGTTTGACGACAGCTACCCAGTGATCGACGGCGCCCTTACCGCTCCCCATGCGGGTCTCGGCGGGTTTGGCTGTGATCGGTTTGTCCGGGAAAATGCGGATCCATACCTTGCCACCACGCTTCATATAGCGGGTGAGCGCGATACGGGCCGCCTCTATCTGACGCGCCTCCATCCAGCATGGCTCTAGCGCCTGCAAGGCATATTCACCAAAGGCAATAGTGTTGCCGCGCGTGGCTTCGCCTTTCATGCGCCCGCGATGCTGGCGGCGATATTTTGTACGTGACGGTGCCAGTAACATCGACTTGTCCTCCTACGGACGGAATACATGCCGTCCCTATTCACTCTGGGCTTGCTCAGAGGTTGTGGTATCGGGCGTTGGGGATGGCGTAACCTCAGGGGTGGTGGCAGTGCCAGCTTCCTGGGCCGTCGGCGCAGTTGGAGCAGCAGCTTTATCCTGTGAGCGTGGCCCGCGCTCTCCCTGTGGGCGTGGTCCTCTTTCCGCTCGCTCTCCCTGCGGACGCGGGGGTCGCTCCGCTCGCTCTCCTCTCTCAGCACGCTCACGGCGTTCGCCACCACGACGCTCGCCACCACGACGCTCGCCACCTTCACGGGCGGGGAAGAACGACGGTGCGGCGGCCTCCGGCTGCCCTTCGCTGATCTCACGACGCTTGCTGGGCAGGATTTCACCGCGATATATCCAGACCTTGACGCCGATGACGCCGAAGGTGGTATGCGCTTCCGCCTGCCCGTAGTCAATGTCGGCGCGCAAGGTATGCAACGGCACCTTGCCCTCAACCTCTTTTTCGGAGCGCGCAATCTCGGCACCGCCCAGGCGGCCACCACAAATGACCTTGATGCCCCTGGCGTTGGCGCGCATCGACTTCTGCACCGCCTGCTTCATGGCGCGGCGGAAGGAAACGCGCTTCTCCAACTGATCAGCAATACCACGCGCCACCAGATAAGCATCCAGTTCGGGTTGGCGAATCTCTTTGATCTCCAGGCGCACGCGCTTCCTGGTTTGCGCCTCTAGCTCACTCTTGAGCTTCTCAACTTTCTCACCACTCTTGCCAATCACAATGCCGGGTTTGGCAGTATAGATTTTAACCAGCACCTGATTCGCGGCAGCACGTTCAATCTCGATCTGCGAGACGGCAGCGTTGGCCAGGTCCTTGTTGACGGTCGCGCGGATCTTGCGGTCTTCCGCGTAAATGTCTTTATAGTCACGCTCGGCATACCAGTGCGACTGCCATCCTTTCACCACGCCGAGTCTGAATCCGATGGGATGTACTTTATGCCCCAATGCGGCCTCCTTTAGCGACTAACGCCGCCTATCAGCGGGATCGTCGGATACAATAACCGAGACATGGCAGAAACGCCGTTTGATAACGCCCACACGACCATGAGAACGCGGCTTGACACGCTTAATCCGAAATGCGTCATCTGTGACAATATTCAGAATATACAGGTCATCTGGATTGAGATTATAGTTATTCTCCGCATTCGCCGCCGCCGACGCCACCACCTTGCTCACCGGTAACGCACCAGCATTAGGCAAGAATTGAAGAATAGCCAGAGCCTCATTCACGCGAAGCCCTTTCACCGCGTTCGTTACCAGGCGCATTTTGCGCGGCGGAATGCCAATATTTTTTGCAATAGCCCTGACTTGCATGTTGTACCTCTTAAGATGGGTTTGATGAACAAACCCCCACGGGCCTGACCCGATAGAGGTCAGACCCCTATCGGACCGAGGTGGTCTTTTCACTCTTGCCGCCCGCGTGACCCCGGAAGTGCCGCGTGGGGGCGAACTCGCCTAACTTGTGCCCAACCATGTTCTCTGTAATGTAGATGGGCACGTGAATTTTCCCATTGTGAACGCCAATGGTCATACCAACCATCTCAGGAAAGATCATGGATGCCCGCGACCAGGTTTTGATCAAGCGACGCTCACCGCTACGCCGCATGGCAAGCACTTTCTTCCTGAGCGACTCGTGAATATATGGTCCCTTTTTTCTTGAGCGCGACATGGCTTACTTCCTTCCTGCATTGCGGCGACGAACAATAAAGCGATCCGTCCGCTTGTTTCTGCGCGTCTTGTAGCCGAGGGCCGGTTTGCCCCAGGGGGTCTGCGGTTGCCCGCCGATGGGGGAGCGTCCCTCGCCGCCGCCATGGGGATGATCACGCGGGTTCATAGCAGAGCCACGCACGGCAGGCCGACGTCCCAGGTGACGTGAGCGCCCGGCTTTGCCGATGCTGATATTCTCATGATCCACGTTGCCTACCTGCCCGATGGTCGCCATGCAGAGAATGTGGACGTAGCGCTGCTCACCTGAGGGCAGACGCAACAGGGCATAATTGCCCTCTTTCGCCATCAACTGCGCGCCCACGCCCGCACCGCGCGCCAACTGGCCGCCACGCCCGCGCTCCAATTCGACGTTATGCACCGTCGTGCCAACCGGAATGTTCTTCAATGGCAGCGCATTGCCAACTCTGATATCTACCTCCGGTCCGGCAACCACTTGATCACCGACTTTAAGGCCGAGGGGCGCGATAATATAGCGCTTCTCGCCATCCAGATAATGCAGCAGTGCGATACGCGCAGAGCGGTTGGGGTCATACTCGATGGCCGCCACTTTCGCCGGTACATTCCACTTGTCGCGCTTGAAATCGATCAAGCGATAGGCACGTTTCGCGCCACCGCCACGATGGCGGGTAGTAATCTTACCCTGGTTGTTGCGTCCGGCATGCTTATTGAGCTTGACGGTCAGAGATTTCTCCGGCCTGGTCTTGGTAATCTCTTCAAAAGTCGAAACCGACATGCCGCGACGCCCAGGGGACGTTGGTCGATACTGTCTAACTGGCATCTCTCAATTCCTCTTTACGCCTTCAAGGCGTCGATGGTCTGCCCTTCACGCAGGGTGACGATAGCCTTCTTCCACTCCCGCGCCTCTTTGCGTCGCGGCATGGCCCCGCGCCGTCGGATATACCTGGGTTTGCCCGGCATCCGCATAATATTGACTGAGACAACCTGCACATTAAAGAGCGTCTCAACCGCGCGGCGTACATCGATCTTGTTGGCTTCTAACGCCACTTTGAGGGTATATTTATTTTGTTCCTGCAACTTGACCGACTTCTCGGTCAAGATGTTCTGGCGAATGACTTCGGTGATTTCCACAACTCTCTCCTTTTCTCACCTTCAGTGCCGCGCTACTCCTCGCCTGCATCGGCCTCGCCCGCGCTTACGCTCTCGGTCGTCTCCGCGTTTGCCTCAGCAGCGGTTTCTACGCCAGCCTCTGCGGTCGCTGCGGCAAGCCTCTGGCTCGCCTCTTCCGCGCTTAATCCTTCGCCGAAGACCATCTCAATCCAGCGCACTGTCTTGACCGGCATAATCACGTAGTCATGCTTGAGTAGCTCAATGACGTTAATCGAGCAGACATGCTGCACTTTCGCATGGGGAATATTGCGTGTGGATAGCACGACGTTCTCATCCCGCTGCGGTAACATCATCAGGACTTTCTTGCCTTCACGTGAGGGAAGCCGCTCCAATAGCGCCAGCATGTCTTTGGTGCGCGGCGCTTCTAGCGAGAGCTGATCGACCACAACCAGGCTCTTGTTCGCCACCTTGTCGGACAAGGCCGAACGAATAGCCAGGCGGCGCATCTTCTTCGGCACATCATGATGATAGGGATGCGGCTTCGGCCCCCACACCACCCCACCGTGCCGGAACTGCGGCGAGCGCGTACTACCCTGGCGGGCGCGACCGGTCCCCTTCTGTCGATACGGCTTCTTATTTCCGCCGGAAACTTCACTGCGCGTCCTGGTCGAGGCATTGCCCTGGCGGCGATTCACCAGTTGCGCCACCACAACCTGGTGCAGCACCGGCTCATTCGGGGTAATGCCGAATACCTTCTCGCTAAGCTCAATTTCTTCTATGGCCTCTCCAGCCATGTTATATACTGTCGTCGAAGGCATTTCGCTTACCTCACCACATGCTTCTTTATCATAAGCAAGCTGCCATTGGCACCCGGCACCGACCCCTTGACAACCAGCAGGTTGCGCTCCGGGTCAGACTGGATCACTTGCAACTTCTTAATCGTCACGCGGGCATTGCCCATATGGCCGGCCATCCGGGTGCCCTTCAACACACGCCCTGGTGTGGTGCCGGAGCCAATCGAGCCGGGCGCGCGCGTGCGATCCGACTGACCGTGTGTCTTGGGACCACCGCCAAAGCCATGCCGCTTGACACCACCCTGGAAACCCTTACCTTTAGAGGTGCCCACAATGTCCACCGCCTCACCCGTTCTGAAGATACTGGTGGTGAACTGCGCTCCCAGCTCCAGCTTGTCCGGGGCCACGCCATCCTGTAAAGCTACCTCGCGCAGCACCTTGAAGGGGCCAAGCGTGGGGCCAGGACGACGCTGACGGTTGGCCTGCACCTTCAGTAGTTTCTGTATCTGCTTGTCAGCTTCCGGCTCCTCAGTCGCAGCGCCTTCTGCACCGCTTTCTCCGCTCTCGGTCGCCTCTTTGGCCTTCGTGCGCTGCTGCTGTTGATAAGCCTGTAAGCGGCGACGCTGCGCCTTGAGTAAGGGCAGGCTGTGACCAAGATGGCCCAGTACCGGTCGCGTGCTATGCTTCTCTGTCGTTTGCTCGAAGCCGATTTGCACCGCTTCGTAGCCATCACGATCTTTTGTTTTTATCTGCGTTACTATGCAGGGGCCGGCCTCAATCACGGTTACAGGTATCACCGTTCCATTCGGCCCGAACACCTGTGTCATGCCGACCTTCCTGCCCAACAATGCACTTAGCATATCGTCTCCTCTATGGGGCATGACGCGCGATTAATCGCACGTTGAATGTGATAAATCATGTCCCTACAGTTTGATCTCGATGTCTACACCCGCGGGCAGATTGAGCCGGGTCAGGGCTTCAACGGTCTTATTGGTCGGGTCAATAATATCAATGAGCCGCTTATGTGTGCGAATTTCAAATTGATCGCGGGCATCCTTATCCACAAATGGTGAGCGCATCACCGTGTACTTGTCGATCTCGGTCGGCAGCGGAATCGGCCCGGAGACGCGCGCCCCTGTCTGCTGCGCGGTATCGACAATCTGCATCGCCGACTGGTCAAGAATGCGATGATCATATGCCTTCAGTCGGATGCGGATACGCTGTTTCGTTCCTGTCGCCATTGTTTTCTCCTGCTATCGTAAAGACAGGGCGGGGGAGCAACCATCAGCAGGACGACCGCGAGGGTCGCCCCTCCAATGACATGTAGCGTCCTCATTGAAGGGGTGCCTTGCGGGTATCCTGTCTTCGCAGTTTTCTCGGCCCCGCTCGCCAGCCTGGCTTACTCGACGATCCTGGTGCAGACGCCAGCACCGACGGTGCGACCTCCCTCTCGAATGGCGAAGCGCACCCCTTCTTCCATCGCTACCGGCTGGATCAACTCCACCGTCATCTCAATGTTGTCCCCCGGCATCACCATCTCTACCCCCTCCGGCAGCT
>DAOTVZ010000078.1:0-10361 GCA_034436045.1 Ktedonobacteraceae bacterium
AGAGGTGGTGAATTAGTGCTGTTGCTGGGCGCGACGTTTCCGGCCATCAAGGCGGTGGTAGCTTGTTCGCCAAGCGGGCTGGTGCAGGCGGGCCTTGATAGGCGTCGCTTTGCTTCTCCAGCCTGGACGTATCGTGGTAAACCGTTACAGCATGTGAAGGTTAGATTCACACCAGTATTGTCCTTCAAACTTATGTGGCAGAGTTTCAAGGCGCAATCATTTCCTATGCGTGATATATTTCTGACCACTTTGAAAGATTACGAACACCTGGAAGCGGCCACTATTCCGGTAGAGAATATGCAGGGGCCGATTCTGCTCATCTCTGGCGGCGATGATAAGATGTGGCCTGCCAGTATCTTTGCCGAGCGCGTCATGCAACGCTTGCGCGAGCAGCATCATCCCTTCGTTGACCGGCATCTATGTTATAAAGGCGCAGGACATTTTGTCAGTTTCCCCTATGGTTATCCTTATTTGCCTCCTTGTATAAAGCAGGTGCAGGGTCTGGCTGTTGGGGGAACGCTGGAAGCTACGGCTGCCTCGGTGAGGGACTCATGGCAAGAGATACTGGTATTTTTCCGCCGGAGCTTCGGTTCAAGATAGTGTGTTGTATCCGTCCTGTCTCCTGACTAGAACCCGTAATACAAGCTCATGCGAGCCTGTATTAGCATAAAACTGAAGAATTGTAGCAAAAGTGGCCCTATCGTATTATGAGGAACAGTAGCGGACAGATAAAGGCGAGATGATGGGCAGGATGTGGTCAATAGTGTTATACTTACAGTATCAGGGATGTTGTTCACATGCACAATGGAGTGAGAGTTTTATGACCCAGACGATTGACGAGGGGCGCGCCCAACTCATTGCCAATCTGCAACAACAGGCTGAAGAACTTGAGCAACTGAATCGTATTGCGATAGCACTAACCTCGGAATTTGATCTTCAGCGCCTGCTCCAGATGATTACGGACGCGGCGCGCAAGGTCACTGCTGGCGAATATGCCGCCTTCTTTCTCATTCCAGACCTGGTTGAAGGGGATACAGAGGTACCGGCCACTTTGCATAATAAGGTGAGCTTCAATCTGGCGGCTATCTCTAGCGACCATCCGGGGATGGAGCGGCATTTTCGCCGTCTTGGGCCGGTAGAAGGTATAGGTGTGCTGCATCCCGTTTTTTGGGAGGGCACCTCAATTCTGATTGATGATGTCCATACCGATGAGCGTTATGAAGGGGTGCCGCGAGGACATATACCCGTCAGAAGCTTTCTTGGGGTGCAGCTCAGAACGCGCGAGGGAACTATTCTGGGGGCCTTTCTCATAGGAGATAGGCGTGCAGGACGTTTTCAGGCTCGTCATGTAGAGCTAGTTGAAGCATTGGGGGCACAAGCTGCCGTTGCTTTGCATAATGCGCAACTGGTGGCAAGAGAACGGAGGGCGATGGAAGCATATGCTGCGAAGCTAGAGCATGAGGTTCATGAGCGAACTGCCGAACTGGAACAACGTAACCGCGAGCTGAACAAATTTGCCACTGACTTACAACATCTGCATCATGAGTTGACAGAAGTGCAGAAGCGGCAGATGTTGACGGAGGAACGCAGCAGGATTGCACAGGAATTGCATGATCGTGTGCAGCAAACGTTGTTTACGATTGGTTTAAAGGCCAACTGGGTCTATGAGCGGTTAGAGCCAAATTCTCCGCTAGCTCCTGCGTTACGTGCGATTAAACAGCTTGCATCATTGGGAACGGCGCAGGTGCGTGACGCAATTTTTGCATTATCCTCTGCAGAATTACCGGAGGAAGGACTGGTTAAGCGTCTATACACCTTGATTCGTGATCTGCGAGAGGTATCCTCACTGGAAGTTGATCTGGTGGTAGCGGAGTGGACCGGCATATTGCCGTCTTATGTCGAGCAAGCGTTGTTCATGGTTGCGCAGGAGTCGCTTTCAAATGTGCGTCGTCATGCCAGGGCAAGCATTGTGATCGTCACTTTACAAGTGACCTGCACGCAGGCGGTGCTGGTGGTGCAGGATAACGGCATGGGGATTTCCCCCCAGGCGCTTCAGCATTATGAGCATAGCACCTTGCATCTGGGGTTGCGCGGCATGCGTCATCGTATTGAGGAGCTGGGCGGTTCTCTTACGCTCGTCAATGGCGAGGAAGGTGGCTTAATCGTGAAAGCGGTGGTGCCGTTATGATTCGCATCTTGATCGTAGACGATCATGAGATGGTGCGTGAAGGGTTGAAGGCTATCCTGGTCAGTGAGCCAGATTTTACTATTATTGGTGATGCTTCTAATGCGGCGCAGGCGCTGGAGAGTGTTGAGCGTTTGCGGCCCGATATTGTATTGCTGGATGTGCGTCTTCCTGATAGTAGTGGTGTCAAAGTTTGTCAGGAGATAACGAAGCGTTTTCCTGAAGTTGCGGTGATTATTCTGACGACCTTTACTGAGGAGCAACTGGTGGCGGAGTGTATTCAGGCGGGGGCGCGTGGCTATATTGTCAAAGATGTTGAACGCTTTGATTTGAAGCGTTCTATTCGTGCGGTGGCGCGTGGTGAGGCGGCGATTGATTCTAAGGCGGCAGTAGCAGTATTGTCACAACTACGTCGTGTGCCCTCACAGCGGTCGGAGCCAGAACCAGAGCCGCTCAGTGCGCAGCAACTTGTGATTTTGCGTCTAGTCGCGCAAGGGCTGTCCAGCCGTGAGATTGCGAATCAACTCTACCTCAGTGAGAATACTGTCAAAGGGTATGTGCAGGAGATTTTACATCGCCTGGGGGTCAAAAATCGGACGGAGGCGGTGATGATGGCGGTCAAACAGGGCTGGCTCTAAATATTATAATGTCATAAAAGACTACCTGCTTTTGTATGGTATCAACTACCTCCTTTTGGGTCTAACACTTGCCGACCAGAAGAAGTTATACTGCTTTAGCGTAGAGGTCTGCATCCCTCTCATGCGGCACCTTCTCATCGACCTGACGTGTTTGACGACGAAGCGCAGCCTTGCTGTGCGTCAACAGATGTTGGAGGTAATAGTGTGATACCTGGTCCATTTGATTACGTCATGGCCAGTAGCGTAGCCGAGGCGGTTGCGCTCCTACAACAGCATGGCGACGAAGCCAAGATTCTAGCGGGGGGACAAAGTCTGATCCCCATCTTACGATTCCGTCTTGCCAGCCCCTCTGTCCTCATCGACATCAATCGTATCCCCGACCTGGATTATGTGCAGGAGGCTGATGGTATCTTGCATATTGGTACACTGGCTCGTGAGGCGGCGCTGGATAGTTCTAGTTTGATTAGTACGCGCTACTCTATCCTGCACGATACAGCGCGTAATGTAGCCGACCCGGTTGTGCGCAATTGGGCCACCGTCGGAGGCAATCTAGCTCACGCTGATCCCGCCAATGACCATCCGGCAACGATGTTGGCGCTGGGTGCAAGTATAGTGGCAACTGGCCCTGATGGGCAGCGGGTGATTCCCATCGAAGAGTTCTTTGCTGACTCAGCCTTTGAAACCACGCTTCATCCCGACGAATTATTGACGGAAATTCGCGTTCCCGCGCCGGTTGAGCGTAGCGGTGGGGCGTATTTTAAGCTGGAGCGCAAAGTTGGTGATTATGCCATTGCGGGTGTTGCGGCTTATATCACGCTCGATAGCGGTGGCGTGGTAACGCGGGCGGGCATTGGTCTAACCAACGTGGGGGCCTATCCGATCAAGGCACGTGCCGCCGAGCAGGCTCTGATCGGCTCTCCTCTCGACGACGGAGCGATTCACCACGCGGCTGAGCTAGCTGCCGCTGCTGCTGAGCCAACCAGTGATACTCGTGGGCCTGCTGAGTACAAGCGTGCGATGGTGCGAACGCTTTGTGTCCGCGCTTTGCGCAAGGCGCTTTCCCGCGCAACAGGAGGGGAATAAGGTGAGCAAACATCATATTCGAGTGACGATTAATGGCACGGTCTACGAGGACGATGTAGAGGCACGTACACTGCTGGTTCACTGGATTCGCGATGGTCTGCATCTGACCGGCACCCATATTGGTTGCGACACGTCCTCCTGCGGTGCCTGCACTATTCTGGTTGATGGCAAGGCGACCAAATCATGTACTATGTTTGCCGTACAGGCAGACGGGCGTGAGATTATGACCGTAGAGGGTCTGGAACAGGGTGGTAAGCTGCATCCCATGCAGGAGGGTTTCCATGAGATGCACGCCCTACAGTGCGGTTATTGCACGCCAGGTATGATGATGACAGGCATTGCCTTGCTGCAACGCAATCCTCATCCCAGCGAGCAGGAGATACGCGAGGGTATTTCCGGCAATCTTTGCCGTTGCACCGGCTATGTCAATATTGTGCGCGCGATCCAGTATGCTGCTGAGAAGATGAGTGCGGAGGCACAGGTGCCGGTCAGTTCCAGTGAGGGAGGTGCCTAATGGCAACAGAAGCACATGCTCATCATGGTCTGGGTGAGCCGTATAAGCGCAAAGAGGATGCGCGTTTCATTCGTGGGCAGGGCAACTACGTTGATGATGTGCAGTTGCCGGGCATGCTCTATGGCGATATTGTCCGCAGCCCTTATGCTCACGCGCTGATTAAGAAAGTTGACACGAGCGCTGCGTTGAAGGTACCGGGCGTGGTAGCCGTCATCACCGGCAAGGATCTGGAAGCTGCCGGGCTGGCGTGGATGCCAACACTTTCTGGTGACACGGAGGCTGTATTGGCGGTTGATCGTGTCCTTTATCAGATGCAGGAAGTAGCTTTTGTCGTTGCTACCAGCCGCTACGCCGCCGCCGACGGCGCAGCGGCGGTCGATGTCGAATATGAGCCGCTGCCGGTGGTGGTTGATCCGAAAAAGGCGTTGGCCCCGGATGCACCTTTGCTGCGCCCGGACAAGAAAGAAAAGCAGCCGACCAATCAGATTTATCACTGGGAGACAGGCGATAAAGCAAGTACCGAAGCTGCTTTTGCTGAGGCTGAGCGCAACGGGGTGGTGGTAGCGCAGGACCTTTATGTACCGCGCATTCATCCCGCTCCTATTGAGACGTGTGGCTGTGTCGCTGACTATCACAGGGCGACGGGGAAGCTGACGGTCTGGATGACCTCACAGGCACCGCATGCACACCGTACCTTATTTGCCATTGTTGCCGGTTTACCGGAACATCGCATCCGTATTATTTCACCGGATGTGGGTGGTGGCTTTGGCAATAAGGTTCCTATCTATCCGGGCTATGTGTGTGCCGTAGTTGCTTCAATCACGACTGGTAAACCGGTCAAGTGGATTGAAGATCGTACAGAGAATTTGAGCAGCACAGGTTTCGCACGCGATTACCACATCCATGCGGAGATAGCGGCGGACAAGGATGGTACGGTAAAGGCGTTGCGTGTACATACGCTGGCGGATCATGGGGCCTTCGATGCTGCCGCACAGCCGACAAAGTTTCCTGCCGGTCTGTTCCATATCTGCACCGGTTCCTACGATTTCAAGCATGCCTTCGTCGAGGTGGATGCCGTTCACACGAACAAGGCTCCTGGCGGTATTGCCTATCGCTGTTCTTTCCGTGTGACTGAGGCTTCGTACCTGATTGAGCGTATGATGGATACACTGGCGCATAATCTGGGCAAAGACCCGGCAGAACTGCGGCGACAAAACTTTATCCGACCGGAGCAATTTCCCTATCGTTCGGCGCTCAACTGGACTTATGATAGTGGCAATTACGAGGGTGCGTTGAAGCTGGCGATGGAGAAGATTGGCTACGCAGAATTGCGCAAGGAGCAAGCTGAGAAGCGGGCGCGTGGCGAATTGATGGGCATTGGCATCTCGACCTTCACCGAAATCGTTGGCGCAGGCCCTGGCAAGCACTTTGATATTGCCGGTATTGAGATGTTCGATAGCTGTGAGATTCGCGTGCATCCAACGGGTAAGGTGCTGGCGCGTATCGGGGCGCAGACGCAGGGTCAGGGGCATGAAACGACTTTCGCGCAGATCATCGCCGCAGAGCTTGGGATGTCGCCCGACGATGTAGATGTTGAGCATGGGGATACAGATACCGCGCCTTACGGTCTGGGCACCTATGCCAGTCGCAGCACGCCGGTTGCGGGGGCGGCAACGGCGATGGCGGCACGCAAAGTCCGTGATAAGGCACGCAAGATTGCGGCCTACTTGCTGGAGGTGGGTGAAGAAGACCTGGAGTGGGAGCCGGGTCGCTTCTATGTCAAAGGCACTCCGAGCAAAGGTAAGACCATTCAAGAACTAGCTTTTGCCGCCTACACCAATTGTCCTCCATACCTTGAGCCGGGCCTTGAAGCGGTCAACTATTATGACCCGCCCAATCTGACCTATCCATTTGGGGCCTATATCTGTGTTGTGGATATTGATCGCGGCACCGGTCAGGTCAAGATTCGCCGCTTTGTCGCGGTTGACGATTGTGGCACTGTCATCAATCCGATGATCGTAGAGGGGCAGGTACACGGCGGGCTGACACAGGGCCTGGCTCCGGCGATGTACGAGGAGCTGGCCTATGACGAGGACGGTAATCTCCTGGCGGCAAACTTCCAGGATTATCTGATCCCAACCGCGATGGAAACGCCGCACTGGGAGACGGATCGGACGGTTACGCCGTCACCGCATCACCCGATTGGCGCGAAGGGCGTTGGTGAGTCACCGACGGTGGGTGCGCCACAGGCGATAGTCAATGCGGTTGTCGATGCTCTGTCTCATGTAGGTGTACGCCACATCGATATGCCGATTACACCCTGGAAGGTGTGGAACATCCTGCGAGAAAAGGGTTTGGCGACTGACTAGTTACCTCGCGGCGGCGCACAAAACAACGATACTGTTTTGTGTGCCGCTTCCGACTGCCTTCTGGAGAAGATCATGTCTCAATCACTACTCGAATTGGCCCATCGATTAACGCAAGAGGGCAAGCCGTTTGTGCTGGCAACCGTGGTGTGGTGCGAGCGTCCTACCTCGGCGAAACCGGGCGCGCAGGCATTAATCGAGGCTGACGGAAGCATGACGGGCTGGATTGGCGGCAGTTGCTCACAGCCGATTGTGGTGCGCGAGGCGGTGCGCGCATTGCAGGCTGGCGATGAGCCGTACCTGTTGCATCTTGGAGCTACGGATACGGCTACTGCGCGTCATCATGTGCGCTTTTTCCCTATGACGTGTGCCAGCGGAGGGGCATTGGAGATTTATATTGAACCCCATATTCCTTATCCTCAGCTCATACTCATTGGTAATTCTCCTATTCTCTTTGCCTTACATCAACTTGCCTCTACATTAGCTTTCACGGTTATCCAACTTGACCATGCCGATCTGAGTCAAATCAAGCTTGACTCCCGTACCTTTATTGTGATTGCCACGCATGGTGAATATGACGAGGATGCTTTAGAGCAGGCATTGCGAAGTCCTGCTCGTTATGTGGGGTTGGTTGCGAGTCGGCGACGGGCCGATAGCTGTCGGGCCTATCTGCGTGCTGCTGGCATGGAAGAGCAGCGAATTGCGCGTTTGCACGCTCCGGCAGGATTGGATATTGGCGCTGTCACGCCCGAAGAGATCGCGGCCAGTATTCTGGCCGAACTGGTGCAGGTAAATCGTCGGACTTCCCCGCCGAAAGATGAACGTCAAACTGGTACGAGCGATGTGCGCAAGGTTGCAGATCTGTTGGTAGTTGCGCCGGAGAAGGCGATGGACAGCGATACGGCTCTTGATCCTGTCTGTGGTATGATAGTGGAGACCGCACATGCACGCCATCGCAGCACCTATGATGGTCGGGTCTTTTATTTCTGTTGCCCGGCATGTAAACGGTTGTTTGAAAGTGATCCACAGGCATATCTTGTACAGAAGGGAAAGTAGAGAGCAAATGGATTTTTCGGGTTCTCAAACGATTGCCGCCCCTATACAGGCGGTGTGGGCTTATCTGTTGGATGTGAACAAAGTAGCGGCTTGTGCGCCTGGTTTTCAGAGCCTGGAGGAGCTGGGAACGGAACACTGGAAAGCAGTGATCGCGGTTGGCGTCGGGCCGGTGAAGGCCAAATTTACGCTGGATGTCACACGCCCGGAGATGAATGAGCCGAGCCGGATGGTCGTGAAGGCGCATGGTAAGGCTCCTGGTAGCGCGGTAGAGTTGGAAGGTGTCATGAATCTGGTAGAGGAGAGCGACACGCAGACACGCATGGACTGGTCAGCGCATGTCGTGGTCAATGGTACGATTGCCAGTGTGGGGGCGCGCCTGATGAACAGCACTGCCGAGAAGTTGACAGGTCAGTTCTTTGATTGCCTCAAGTCGAAGATTCTCGCTACGAACGCGGCGAGTGCAGGTAGCTAACGATTATGCAGACGGCGATAGAACGGTGGCAGGAGTTGCAAAAGGCGCGCGCGCAGCAGATGGACGCGGCGTATGCACGGTTGGGGAAGTCAAGCGCAGGGTATTGGGATCGACGCGCGCGTGGATTTCATCAGGCGACAAAGGACTCGATAGCCAGCGACCCACTTTTTCAGCGTGTGCAGCAAGAAGTGACCGCTAAAACAACTGTGTTGGACGTGGGCGCTGGCACCGGTCGTTTTGCGCTGGGGCTTGCTCCGCAGGTGCAGCGCGTGATTGCGGTAGAACCAAATAGTACAATGCTCAGTTTCTTGCAGCGTGACGCTGCGCAGCAGGGCATTGATAACATTGAGTGCGTGAATATGACGTGGGAAGAGGCACCTGCTGATCTCAGGGCTGATGTTGTCATCTGTAGTCATGTGCTGTATCCTATCTGGGATGTTGAGGCATTTGTTGCAAAATTGTACGCTGCGACACTGCACACTTGCTATATCTATATGCGTGCGGTTCACCTGGATGCGCTGACTGCTCATCTCTGGCGGCATTTTCATGGTGATGAGCGTTGCTTGTCGCCCGCCTACATCCACGCGCTGGATGTCCTCTATGACATGGGACTCTATGCTGATGTGGAGATTGTGCATATGCCGCCGAGTTTACGGTTTCATTCGATTGAGCAGGCGACAGAGGAACTCACGGAGCAGTTGATTCTGCCGGATGACCAGGAAACGCAAGCCGAATTACGCACGATGTTGGCGGCCTGGCTGGTAGAGCGCGACGGCAGGTTGGTTCCCCCTGTTGACTCATTACCCTGCGCAATTATCAAGTTGAGGCGCTGAAAGAGAGGAGAGGGGCGGACAGGATACTCGCCCGGTATGGAGAGCAACAGGCGAGCGAAGTGACCGGGTACAGGGCAGCCGCCAGGGATGCCCCTATAATGATAGCATGCATGCCATTTCCGTTCATTTTCATGTTCATGGTAGGGATATTCCTGGCGGCTACTCTGCGCCCGGTCGTCCTGTTTTAGTTTCGAGTCATCGAAGATGTTATTTAGAGATGGCGTTATCCAGGTTCTTAAAGAATGTGTTCAGCGAGTTTTTAGTGATTCCCTGGCCAATAGGGTTGTTGACGATAGCGACCGGCCCGTCGAGTTCAGCATTTGCATCGTAGGTTAGCAGTGCGCCACCGGCTTCTTCCTGGATGTTGATTGTGCTGGTTGCATTGACGGAGCCGCCACGTCCCTGGCGCTGTACACTGAGGACGAGCTGATTGGGAGCGGTCTGCTGCACGCCGACCACGATGCCATACGGTCCCTTCAGACCGGGGAGGGGTGTGGTGATATTGATCTGGATGCGATTGGCATCCAGCACCTCTACTGACTCGCAGCCTGGAATGCTGGCCTGGAGAATGCTGGGGTTGAGAATAGCGCTGTAAACTTCGCTGCTGGAGACGTTGTTGAACTTATGAGTACCGTTCAGTTTCATCACAAAAATCCGTCCTTACCTCAAAAATATGCTTGTTGTAGCTTGCTACAGATCATCCCTGTTTATCAATATATTGATCTGTATGAGCAAGCCGGTCTGTATTGTAGCGGTTTTGTGGATGACTTTCAATAGTTAATTGTCAAGACTACCCAATAGTCCTAAATGGCTCGGATTGCTGGTTTAAGTGTGCCTCCCTGTTCATACCCGGCGTTGATAGCGTTTGTGACATTGACTCCACCGTACCTTTGGCCTAGTGAAGTAGCAGTTTGCATGAAGGTGTGCTATACTTCGCCAAAGTGTTCCAACTGAGAGGGACAGATGTTGAAGAGCTGAAGCGTTGAAAACAATCATCTGTAGAGGGTCATAATGTCTTCAGAAAAGAATCGCAGTGATACATCCCAGTGGCATGCCCGGCTTGAGCAGGGTCGCCAGAAGCTATCGTCCTCAATGGAGGAAGCACTTGCTGATGTGAGTATGCAGGATGATGAGTGGGAAGAGGAGGATGAACAGATGAAGGCTCGCGTAGAATCTGCTGATAAGACAACGGTTATTCCGCCTCGATTGAGTTT
>DAOTVZ010000079.1:0-17013 GCA_034436045.1 Ktedonobacteraceae bacterium
TCCAGTCTACCTCATGATGATTGAGCAACGGCAAGGAGGCAATGCGCGTATTAAGGTCCGGGAGGCCTTGCGTCATAGATTGGTTATTGTCCTCTCTCATTACCAACTATGCCTGCTCGTCGGCAGATACCTGATCGGCCCACACGGTCATACGATCCAGGCGCGGACTGCCATAGGTTGTCACCATTGCTACGTCCAGTGCGTCGCGTCCACGTCCGATCAATACACGTCCAATACGTGGCATAGTATCATTATTGCGCGGGTCAAACGTCCACCAGCGTCCTGCCAGATAGACCTCCATCCAGGCGCTGAAATCCATCGGCACGTCAGAGGGCGGCACGTCAATATCAGGCAGGTAGCCGAAGACATAGCGAGCAGGAATATTCAGAGCGCGGCAGAACGTGACGGCCAGATGCGTAAAGTCGCGGCAGACACCGGCACGCCGTTCGTATACATCGACAGCGGTCGTCAATGTATTACTGGTGCCATACTGGAAACGGATATTGTTATGTACCCAGTCACAAATGGCCTGCACACGTGTCCAACCAGGTTGTGTATTGCCGAAGAGTTGCCAGGCCGTATCGGAAAGCACATCCGAGAGACAGAAACGGCTGGGCAACGTGTAGAGCAACACATCGTCCGGTAGTTCCTCAACAGGTACCTGTACGGCGCTGGGGTCTACAGTATCCTTCTGGTCAGGTACCTCGACCAGTGCGTCATAGCGGGTCACGATGTTACCCGGCTGCATGAGCAAACGCTGGCATCTATTACGGTAGATATCCTGATACGCTCGGAGCGTGTGCGGCGGGGTGATCTCCCAGACCTCACGCACCAGACGTTGCGTACCCTCCGGGTGTGGCTGCACTTGCATCACAGTTGGGGTAGGCCACGTTGCCTCATAACGAAATTCGCATCCCACTCGAATATACATAAATTTCTCCCTCACAAGCCGAACGGATCGGCAGAATGGCACCATACAATCTGCTACCCCAGGAATATACAGTGATTATACACCATCAGGACAGGCTGGCGCTATCATTATTTAGAAAGTGACCAGGACACCTGCGTGATATACTTCTACAATAACTACGGTCAAAAACAATATTGTGCCATTATAGGGTTATACCTCACAGATGTCCTGCTTGCCCTGTATCTGGCTCACCCTGCAAGCTTGACAAACACAAGCATTGCAACGTACTATGAACAATAAGTAGATTGTTTCATCCGACGAAACGCCACTCCGGCAACGCAGCCTTACGCGCTTCTTTTTGTCAGTTCTTTCGTACTTTTCACCTGTTACGTGTTAAGGATTCGCCCGTGAGCATACAAGACATCACTGGACGGCCCACGATGCCGCCCCCTTTCTCAAATTACTACCTCGATGTCGCCTATGACGAGATGTTTGATGCCGAAGGCCACCCCCGGCCCGCTTATCAGGAACTGTATCATCGCCTGCTCGAAATGCCATCAGAGTCACTTGTACAACGCCAGCAGGCTGCGAATATGTCGTTTCTGAGCCAGGGCATTACCTTCACAGTTTACAGCAGCAACGAGGGCACCGAACGTATCTGGCCCTTTGACCTGCTCCCGCGCATCATCACCAGCGCCGAGTGGGACACTATCGAGCGCGGTCTAACGCAGCGCATTACCGCGCTCAACCTTTTTTTGCACGATATTTACCATGAGGGACATATCCTCAACGATAAAGTTATTCCGCGCTGGCTCATCTACAGTTGCCCTCATTATCGGAGCGAGATGCGTGGCCTGCATGTTCCCCATGATACCTATATTGCGATTGTCGGCTCCGACCTGGTACGCCTGCCCAACGGCGATTTTGCTGTGCTGGAAGATAATCTGCGCGTACCCAGCGGCGTCTCCTACATGCTCACCAACCGGCGTGTCATGAAGCATGTCTTCCCTTCACTCTTCGGCAGTTACAGTGTGCGCCCTATTGATCACTACGGGCAAGCGCTACTCAATACGCTGCTCTCACTGGCTCCCATCGGTCGCGCAGAACCAACAATAGTGCTACTCACGCCTGGCGTCTACAATTCAGCATATTACGAACATACGTTTCTGGCACGCCTGATGGGCATTGAGTTGGTCGAGGGACGTGACCTCCTGGTTCACGATAACGTTGTGTATATGCGCACAACCGGCGGGCTACGTCGCGTCGATGTCATCTACCGCCGTATCGACGATGACTTTCTTGATCCACTGGCTTTCCGTCCCGACTCCGTGCTAGGAGTGCCGGGCCTGCTCAATGCCTATCGAGCCGGGAACGTCGCGCTGGCGAACGCCATCGGCACCGGCGTAGCCGATGATAAAGCGGTCTACTCCTACGTTCCGCAAATTATCCGCTATTATCTGCATGAAGAGCCTGTTTTGTCCAATATCGAAACCTATCTGCTCTCCAACGAGGAGCATCAGAAATATGTGGTCGAACATCTGGAAGAGCTAGTCGTGAAGGCTGTAGGTGAGTCCGGCGGATATGGCATGCTCATTGGCCCCCACAGCACCGGGGCACAACGCGAAGAGTTTCGTCGCGCGATTCTCAGCAATCCACGCAACTACATCGCCCAACCAACGCTGGCGCTTTCGCGTGGCCCGTGCATCATTGATGGTGAAATCGAGCCACGTCATCTCGACCTGCGCCCCTTCATCCTGAACGGCGACCGGGTGACAATTGTCCCCGGTGGCCTGACGCGCGTCGCCCTCAAACGAGGCTCGCTAGTCGTCAACTCATCACAGGGCGGTGGCAGTAAAGACACCTGGGTTTTAGAAGCACAACCATAAGGAGATTGTATGCTCTCACGAGTCGCCGATAGCCTCTATTGGATGAGCCGTTACCTGGAACGTGCCGAACATACAGCACGTCTGATCGATGTCAATCTGCACCAGATGCTCGAACAGACGGGCATGGATACCACGATGCGTTGGGAACTGCTGCTAAAAAGCCTGCATATGTCCCCCAGCGAAGAGGTCAACGATGCCTATATCGTGACCGAGTTGCTCACCTTTAACCAGTCCAATCCTTCCTCTATCGTTTCTTGCGTCGCAGCGGCACGCGAGAACGCGCGCCAGATACGCGAACAGATCAGTTCAGAGATGTGGGAGCAGATCAACCAGCTTTACCTGCACGTGAAGGACACTACCATGGCTGAGATGTGGTTTGGTGAACCGCACCAGTTCTTGAGCAGCATCAAAGCGGGTGTACATCTTTTCCAGGGCATCACCGATGCGACGATGAGCCATAGCGAAGGATGGCACTTTATCCGCCTCAGTCGCTTCCTCGAACGTGCAATGGCGACTGCATCCTTGCTTGATGTCTACTTCAGAGAACTACTCTCAACACAACAGCCCTCGGAACACGATAGTGGGCAACCAAACTATCTCAACTGGGTCGGTCTGTTGCGCTCCTGCGCCGCATTTGAAGCCTATTGCAAGGTCTACACCGCCGTCATGCAGCCCGACCATATCGCCGAATTTCTTCTGCTCAATGCTGAGTCGCCGCGCTCAATCCGCTTCTGCGCTGCCATGATGCAAACGGCGCTGCAAAATATCGCGCACACTACCAATACCCGCTCTCCCAGCAAGGCCGAACGCGTGGTTGGACGTTTACGCGCTTCACTCGACTATGACCAGATCGACGAGATCATCAGCGGCGATATGCACGTCTACCTGGAGAATATCCGGCGTCAGTGCGGTCAGATACACGAGGCCATCTACCAGACCTACATCTCCTACCCGATAGACATGGCCATCACCCTGCGCGGGGCGGCCCAGGCCTGACATACAGGCGACAGCAAGAGAGGCAAGAAAGCGATGTACTATAATATTCGACACGTCACACGTTTCCGCTATAGCGCCCCTATTAGTGAGAGCATTATGGAGGTGCGCATCCAACCACGCAGCGAGAACAACCAGCACTGCCTGGACTTCCGCTTACATACCAGCCCCCGCGCCCATATCATGAGCTATCGGGGTGAGTTCGGCAACCGCGTCCATCACTTCGACGTTCCTAATTACCATAGTCAACTGACGATTACCGCCGCCGCTCTGGTTGATATCTCGCCGCCAGACGAGATACCGATGGCCCTCGACACTCACGCCTGGGAGGAAATAGACCAACTTACCGCCGATGACGAATACTGGGACTTCCTGAAGCCAAGTCGTTTTGCCGCGCCCAGCGGCCTGCTATATGCCTTCATGCGCGAACATGCTATCCAACGGCGTGATGATCCCCTGACCGTGCTGCGCGACCTCAATACGACTATTTACCAGACTTTTGAATATATGCCTAAAGCCACGCGCGTCGATTCGCCAATTGACGATGCTCTACGGCTACGACGCGGCGTTTGCCAGGACTTCGCGCACATCATGATTACGCTGGTGCGCCAGCTTGGCATTCCCTGTCGCTATGTCAGCGGCTACCTGTTTCACCAGAGTCACAACCGTGCCAGCGCCAGCAGCGATGCCACTCATGCCTGGGTAGAAGCGCTGCTTCCCAGCCTGGGCTGGATCGGCCTTGATCCCACTAATAATACGCTCGCCAATGAGCGCCACATTCGGGTCGCCATCGGACGCGACTATGCCGATGTCCCCCCAACGCGCGGTATCTTTCGCGGCAAGGCTGAGAGCGAACTCTCCGTCACCGTCAGGGTCACGCCCGCCGATGTCCCACCCGACGCCGACCTGCTGGCCGAAAGCGAGTGGCAACCCTCACCGCTCAGTGGCTATGATCCCGCCACTGGCCAGCAGCAACAACCGCAACAGCAACAGCAGGCTTAATATTCACTCTCCTTTTCGGCCACATTTTTCAGCGGGGCCGTATCGACCCTATGGGCACTATGACCGGAAGTTGCAACCTGTGCCTCCAATAACGCATAGGTCTGGAGCGCCTTCTTTATCGCACGCATCTCTCTAAGCGAGGTTGTTACATGTTTCTCCTGCGCCTCGGCAGCATGCAATGCGAGCAACATACGCTCCAATACGCTATCTTGCTCGGCAGCTTGCAAAACACGGGCCAGCATCTCGCCATCTCCTTGCGCCAGCGCGACGATATAGGCATGATAGAACTGAAGGCGACGCGCGTCCTGCTCGCTTAAGGGAACACGCCCATCCTGCATCATAAGGCCCTCCTTTCTGTAGCCACGCCTGCGTTCTCACAATGGCAGGAGCTAGCCAGCCAGGCACGGCGTAAACGATTGAGGGCACGGTGCAAGCGGACACGGGCCGCGCCCGGCGTCAGACCGAGTTGTTGCGCCAACGCCGCGTGTTCAAAACCCTCCAACAGCGCCAGACGTAGTACGCGCTGATCCTCCTGCGAAACCAACGCGAGCAAGAGAGACGCCTGCTCACGCTCCTCAACCTCCTGCGCCGGGTCGGGACAGGTAGAGGGACTGAGTTGCTCGAAGAGTTCGGCTTCGTTATGCACACCCGGATAGTGTGCCATAAACTGGCCCGGCTGCACCTCATGCTGACGCTGTTTGATCAGCGTCGCCTTCTTACGCCTGACAATATTCAGCGCGATACCCAGCAACCAGGCCATGCAAGGGCGCTGCGGGTCAAAGCGTTCACTATGCGCCAGCGCCTCAAGCACCGTTTCCTGCAATACATCCAGTGCCAGAGCAGGCACATCTTCACCGGTAGCCAGCCCCATTGCCGACACATACGAACGAATGACACCTAGCAGCACACCCGTTTGCGTCTCAATCAACAGCAGCAATTGCTGCTTTGCCGAGGGTAAAATAGTGGCTGAATTATTTTCCCTTTCGTCTACTTCCCCGCTCTTCTGCCTCATGCGGCTCTGCTCCCCGCACAAACTATCGGCGATTCTTCGCCATTTGTTCCCTTACTACACCATATTCAAAAGTTGGCTCCAAATTGTTACCGTTTTCACGCTGGTTGAAAACTGATACACCAGCAGTATCAGACTGCAATGTCAAGATCGCCGCGTACTACATGGGCAATAGTTGAGGCATGGGCCAGCAACGCCTCAAACGCAGAAAGCAGATCGAGGTGAATAGCACTGGACTCAATCGAGGGCGACACACCGCTTTGCAGTCGGCGCAGATGACGAAAACGCAACTGGCGGCGCATTTGTCCAAGCTGCTTTTTGCGAATGAAAAAATCGTTAGCCAGTTTGACATCATGGGTAGCGAGCGCCGCGAAGACTTGCTGCACAGCTTCCGTCACTTCTCGATGATACTCTACCAGTTCACTCCAACCCTCCTTTGAGAAAACCAACTGGCGCTTTCGCTTGCGACGCGCGATACGCATGCATTGCCTATCCATTATATCACCCATCGCTTCCAGGTCTGGCAACAGGTAGAGCAGTTCAAGTTGCCTTTGCCTCTGCTCCTGGCTCATGCGCTCCTCGTCAAGCATGGCTAGATAGTGCTTGATAGCTTCCACCAGCTCATCAAGCTGATCATCCAGTCTAGCAATCTCCTGCGCTGCTACCAGACCATCCTCTTCAAAAGCACGGATAGTAAGCTGCTGCATCTGTGTAATCATATCCGTGACGCGCAATATTTCGCGTGTGGCCTGCCCCAGCGCAATCCCTGGTGCCGCCAGTGCATCGGGCGTGAGATAACGCGGCCCTGTCGGTACCGGCGTTGGTGCGTCAGGCACGATTTTCACAACCCAGTGTGCAAGTGGGCCGATCAGGGGTATAAAGATACAGGCCAGCGCAATGTTGAAGCCCAGGTGCGTCAACGCCACCAATGTTGAAGCTGCCAGATGCGTCTGAGCCAGGAGTTGCGCCAGCGCATGGAGAAAAAACAGGCAAAGCAGTGCCAGTAACAGCTTGGTGCCCGTGTGAATCAGTGCCAGTCGTTTGCCCGCAACCGACCCGCTGGAGAGCGCAGTCAGCATGGCCGTCATGGTCGAACCAACGTTCGCGCCCAGCATCAAGGCCAGTGCTGCCTCTAAAGGGAGCGCTTTGTTGGCTGCCAGCACTACCACCAGGCCCACACCCGCAACGCTGGAAGCAAATACCATCGTCAACACCATCCCGATTAACATGAGCAACAGTGGTGCCCGCACCAGCGCATCCAGCACAGCAACGGTTAAAGGATCATCCGCCAGCGGCGTGCTACCAATCTTGAGCGCGTACAGTCCTAAAATGATTAGTCCGAAGCCAAAAACCACCTGCCCTCCCCAGCGCCACTTACTATGCCTGGTAAGCAGAGCCGCCGCTGCTCCCACACCGAGCAAGACAAAAGCATAAGCAGTAATGTCGAAAATCAGCAGTTGCACCACCAGCGCCGAGCCAACATTGGTGCCAAATAAAGTGACAATTGCACTGGATAACGACAATAACTGCGCACTCACCATCCCTACTAGTAACGAAGAGGTCGCCCCTGAGCTTTGGGTAAGGATGGTAATAAAGACACCAACACCAAAGGCCGTTAATGGATGAGCCGTTAATGCTACAAGCAAAGGACGCAGACGCCCACCTGCCTCATGCTGCAAAGCCTCTGTGATTAAGCGCACTCCATACAGCAGGGCCATAATCCCACCAAAGATCAGCCCCGCACTTGTTGTGGGATTCGTTGTGTCGATCATTCTGATCGTTATATTAACACAATATTAATAATATGTTAATAGAATGTTAAATTAAAAGGTATAGCCTGCCCTTTGCCTTCTTAAATCATACCAACGGCAAGATCGACAGAGGCACGCCTATAGCAGAACACGTTTTTATGAGGGGAAAGGAAGGTCGGGAGAAGATGATTATTATGAGGTCGGTACCAGCGACGGCAAACCAAGCGCCTGCGCGAGCAATGACTGAAAGGCCGTAGTTGCAACACGCATATCCGGTATGCCCATCACATCAGTACCGATATTCAAACGTGGACAGCCGGTTGGCGTGAGGTACATTTTCTGCACGACCAATGAACGTTGTAGAAACGTCAGGTCATACTCTAAGCTGCTAGAAGACTGACAATCATTCTGATCGGGCAATGGAGTCGGCAAAGCATAAGCGGCCTTATAAAGCTTTTGCACAACTGCTGCATCGTGAGTCGTGCTTGAAAACGGAGCAATATGTGCAGAACGCAGAGTAACGCGCGTTACAGTCAGGGTGTCCGGCAACGCTTTTTGTACAGCGAGATTCCTCGTCAAGGGGCCGAGAAGGCCAACAATGAGCAGGAAGAGCAGAATAAAGACCGGATTTTTCGCCAGCCTGGACAGGTTCATTTTTTGCATATCCATACTCTGCTCTCCCTCCACCTGGCTCATCGGCGCTTTTGCGTAGTATGACGTAGCTCGGCTTCCAGTTCATCGACAAACTGACGCGCCACACGCCCGGAGCGCCCCACGTGTTGCCGTTCCCAACTGAGCGCGCGTTGATCAAGTTCCTCTTTAGGCAGATCGATCTGACGCTGCCGCGCCAGCCCCTCAACAATCTTGAGATAGTGAGCCTGATCGGGTGATATAAAGGTCAGGCGCAAGCCGAAACGATGGGCCAGGGAATGCTTCTCATCCATCGTATCACGCCAATGCACATCCTCTGTCGGTTTGCCCCGGTCGGTAAAACTCTCGCGGATCAGATTGAGCCGGTTCGAGGTGGCATAGATCAGTACATTGTCTGGGCGCGCCTCGGCGGTGCCCTCAAGCAACACCTTTAACATTTTGTATTGCGTCTCATGCTCTTCAAAGGAAAGATCATCGATGAAGAGGATATAGTGCGGTGCGCGTCCACGCAGCAGATTGATAATTTGTGGCAGATCATCGATATATTCTTTGCGCACTTCTACCAGACGCAGCCCCTGCTCACCATACTCGTTGACCAATGCCTTGATGGTCGAGGATTTACCCGTTCCCGGCGGGCCATAGAGCAGGGCGTGATGCGCCGGTAGGTTCGCCAAAAAACGCTCGGTATTCGTGCGTAAACGAGCCTGTTCGCGCTCGTAGCCAATCAATTCCCGCAGACGAATGGGATCGGGATGGGCCACACCTTGAAACTCCTGTCCCTGCCAGCGTAATACCAGATAATGCGCCAGCACACCGGTACCATGCCGAGACCAGTGCGCCATTAATAGTTCAGCCGCCGCACCCCAATCTATACATTCCGCTATCTGTCGCGCCAGTGCATCACGTCCATCATACTCATTCCTCTCTGAGACTGGAGCCAGCTCATACCAGGGTCCCCAGGCATCCTCTAGCGCAGGCAGCTGAGCCACAACACGCTGCTGAGTCAATAGCCAGAGCTTCTCCGCCGTTAGTTGGAAGAGGCGTTGCAACGCTTGCAGGTCACGACGCGCCTGAGCAAGAATACGCGCTGAAACACCCGTTATACCATAACGCTCAACCTGCTCGTTCCATACGTTGACATCATCAATAATGCGCCCGATGAGATACGCCTGCCACGCATCGGGCAAACACGGCACCCTATCGCTGGTAACGGCCCGCGCGAGTCGCTCAAAAGCAAGACTATACACATGCGCCAGGTGTTCAGCCTGACATTCTTGCCCATCCAACGCTCGCAGCAGCGTGAGAACAGCGTGACAGGTTTCATCGTGCAACACGTTCCGCAACAGGGTCAGCGCATGGCTTGCTTGCAGCGCACTATGAATCTCTTCCTGTACTTCTTGCAATGTTTCCGGTGATACTATACTCATGGCAATAAAAAATAATCGCTCCTTCTCCGGCATGATACTTTGATAATAGCTCTAATTTAACCCGCTTGTAAAGTGCCTGAATTGACTTGACTTTTCACATCTCTATGGAATACCCTTCTACCAGATAGAAGATATTTTTCTTGATGCGAAAAAATAGGAGGTTGCATGCTTCGTTTTGATCTGAACCTCTCTATCCTTTTAAAAGAGTTGCCATTTACTGAGCGTTTCGCTGAAGCTAAGCGGCTGGGTTTTAGCACGGTCGAGTTCTGGTGGCCGGGGGATGAGAACCTTGCTGCTGTGGCGACTCAACTTCAGCAGACAGGATTGCGTGTAGCGTTGATGAACTTCAACGCGGGCGATATGGCAGCAGGTGAACGCGGCTTTCTGAATGACCCTGACAAACGCGACTGGCTGCGTGAACAGGTACGACTGGCTATCGAGTTTGCGCAACGCATCGGTTGTCCCCAGCTTAACGCGCTGGTGGGCAATACACTTGCTGATGTTAGCCGCGAGGAGCAACTTGATAGTGTGCGCGAGAATCTGGCCTGGATGGCGGATCAGGCAGCTCTGGCGGGATTGGGCATCGTCGTTGAGTCGCTGAACAGCTTTGAGAATACGCGCTACCTGCTTACTAACACACACGACACACTAAAGCTACTGGCAGAAGTCAACCGGCCCAACCTTAAGTATCAGTATGATGTCTATCACATGCAGCGCATGGAGGGCAATATTATTGCTACGTTGCGCGAGCATATTGGGCAGATCGGCCACATTCAGATTGCCGATTCGCCCTCACGCCACGAGCCGGGTACGGGTGAACTGCATTATAAGCATATCCTCGCCGCCATTGAACAACTGCCCTATCAAGGCTATATTGGGCTGGAATACAACCCATCAGGCACGTCTGAGCAGAGCTTCGCCTGGCTACCGGCTGAACGGCGCACGACGGCAACGGCGGCTGATCTCTATTTGTAGAGTTTCTCGTTCGCGTGCTATGCTTAGATAGCACAAAGTCTTTTCGTAGTGCGTCGTCTTAGCAAATGCGGTAAGCAAGGGCTGCATTGATAAGGAGACGTTGCATGATGAACGCGAGTATCGTCGCGGAGTTGCGGCGCATCGTTGGTAACGAGGGTGTAATCGACCGATATGAAGAATTGCGCACCTACGAGTCCGATGGTCTGACAAACTTTCGTGTCACACCTGAACTGGTCGTTCTTCCCACCACAACCGAGCAGGTTCAGGGTGTTGTGCGTATCTGTTATCGCGAACATATTCCATTTGTTCCTCGTGGTTCTGGCACGGGCCTTTCCGGCGGAGCGTTACCCGTCAAGGACGGCATCGTTATCTCGCTGGCGCGTATGAGAGAGATTCTCAATGTAGACCTGCCCAACCAGCGTATTGTTGTCCAGCCCGGTGTCCTCAATCTATGGGTCACACAACATGTTGCGCCACATGGCTATTACTACGCCCCTGATCCTTCCAGTCAGCAGATATGCTCAATAGGAGGGAATATCGCCGAAAACTCTGGCGGCGCACACTGCCTCAAATACGGCTTTACCGTCAATCACGTACTGGGCATGAAATTTGTCATGCCGACTGGCGAGCTGGTTGAGGTCGGCGGTCCCACGCTGGACACGCCAGGATACGATCTGCCGGGGATCATCGTCGGCTCTGAAGGCACGCTCGGCATCGCCACTGAAATCACCTTGCGCCTGCTGCGCAAACCCGAAGCTGTGCAGACTGCTCTGGCCGCCTTTGAAAGCACCGACGCCGCTGGAGAGGCCGTCTCCGGCATCATTGCCGCCGGTATCGTTCCCGCCGCCATCGAAATGATGGATAAACTGGCTATCGAGGCTTGCGAAGCCGCCGTTCACGCCGGTTATCCAATGGATGTCGGGGCCGTGCTGCTGGTCGAACTGGATGGGCCACGGAGCGAAGTCACCAAACTACAGGAGCGCGTCGCGGAGATTTGCCGACAGGCGGGGGCGACGGAGTATCGCCTGGCGCGCAATGAGAACGAGCGTGCTTTGATGTGGAAGGGGCGCAAAGCTGCCTTCGCCGCCGTTGGGCGCATCAGCCCGAACTATATCGTGCAGGATGGTGTTATTCCGCGCACTCGTTTGCCACAGATTTTGCGCGAGATTGAGGAGATGGCGAATAAGCGTGGTATGCGCGTCGCTAACGTCTTTCATGCCGGTGATGGCAACCTGCATCCTCTGGTACTGTATGACGAGCGTATTGAGGGGGCCGTCCAGGAGGCCGAGGAACTGGCGGGCGACATTATCAGGCGATGCGTGGCACATGGCGGCAGCATCACGGGCGAGCATGGCGTTGGCATGGAGAAGAAGCAGCACATGGCCGTCATGTTCACAGCGGACGACCTGGCAACGCACCAGCTCATCCGTTGCGCCATCAATCCCGACAACCTGTGCAATCCCAACAAGGTGTATCCCACACCACGCCTGTGCGGTGAAGCACCCGGCCCCTATCGTCCCCATCCGGCGGAACTGGCCGGACTGGCCGAACGCTTCTAGTTAAAAGGAGAGCTTTATGAGCGTTACTTCACATGCTATCCACGAAGCGCTGGCCTCTCTCGTCGGAGAGCGTGTTCGTCCGGCCAGCCAGAGTGATATGATTGCGGGTGTCTCGCCACAGTTCGTCGTTGAGCCACTGAACGAGCAAGAAGTCGCGGCGGTGCTATCCTTCGCCAACAAAGAGGGCCTGAAAGTCAGTGCGCGTGGCAGTGGCACACAGCTTGACATGGGCACACCCCCAACCGGTTGCGATATTGTCGTTAGCATGGCCAGAATGAACCATATTCTTGAGCATCAGCCACATGACCTGACCGTTACCATTCAGGCCGGACTGCGTTTAAGTGACCTGCAAACACATCTGGCAACTACTCGCCAATGGCTGGCTCTCGATCCGCCGTTAGAGCCAGAGGCTACCATTGGCGGCATTATCTCGACCAATCCTTCAGGGCCACGCCGCCTGCGCTTCGGTGGCGTGCGCGATCAACTGATTGGCCTGCGTGTCGTGCTGCCCGACGGCATGATTGCAAAGGGTGGCGGCAAAGTCGTGAAAAATGTGGCGGGTTATGACCTACCCAAGCTTTATGTGGGCGCATTAGGTACGCTAGGCATCATCGTCGAGGCTACGTTCCGGCTCTACCCGCTGCGTGCCTCGTCGAAAACCGTATTGCTCTCTGCGCCTTCGCCCACTCCCTTATGCGAACTGGTCGTGCGCATCATCGCCTCTACGCTAGAACCAACAGCGCTGGATGTGAGTGGTTCGTCAACCTTAGACGGCACCTGTATGCTAGCCGTGCGTTTTGAAAGCGAAGCGGAAGCCGTTGCCGACCAGATCGATAGCTTGCTAGCAATGGCCGGTACGTTGAGCGAAAGCGCGCGTATGATTGATCACGAGGATGAGGCACACTACTGGCAACAGTCCAGTACGCTGGTGAAGGCCCCCCATGACGCAGATAATGTACTCATCATAAAAGCCAGCCTCTTGCCAACATACATAGCTTCCTGGTTGACGGAACTGGGCCAGGTTGCGCAGCGCGAACAACTCAGCACACAATGGCGCGCCCATGCCGGTCATGGCCTGATCTTTGCCCGCCTCAGTGGTACGCAGAGTGCGCTTACGACGGCGGTGCAGCAACTCCGTCAGGCCGCCAGCGCACGACGGGGAACGCTGGTAGTCACACAGGCCGCGCCTGCCCTGGCTCGCATCGTCGATGTCTGGGGGCCGATTCCGGCGCTGCCGCTGATGCGCAACCTGAAACAGCGCTTTGATCCAAATGCTATTATGAACCCTGGTCGCTTTGTGGGAGGAATGTAATGCAAACCAGCAATATTCAGGTAAGCCCTCGCCGCACTAAACCGTCCGCCTTCGACGCTCATCGTCCACCAGACCCTGAACTCATTGCGGACTGTGTCCATTGCGGTTTCTGTCTCTCGACCTGCCCAACCTATCTGTTATGGGGCGAGGAGATGGATTCGCCGCGTGGGCGCATCTATCTCATGAAAATGGCTTCACAAGGCGAGATACAGCTTAACGATGCCTTCACCAGACACATGGATCAGTGTCTGGGCTGCATGGCCTGCGTTACTGCCTGCCCTTCGGGAGTGCAATATGACAAGCTGATCGAGGCGACCCGCCCGCAAATTGAGCGCAACTACCGGCGTAGCCTGCCCGACAAGCTCTTCCGCGAACTGATCTTCAGCCTCTTTCCCTATCCCGAACGGCTGCGCCTGACTGTTCCCTTCCTCTGGCTGTACCAGAAGTCAGGGCTGAGCCGCTTGCTCAACAGACCACAAATTGCCGAGCGCATTCCGGCGCGCCTGCTGGGCATGGAAAAGATTCTGCCGCCCGTCAGTCTGGGAGTGTTCTTTGCCAAAACGCCGACCTTTACGCGGGCGAAAGCACCGAAACGGCGGCGCGTGGGACTACTCACCGGTTGCATTCAGCGTGTCTTCTTCGATCCGGTCAATGCCGCGACCATCCGCGTGCTGGCGGCAGAGGGTTGCGATGTGGTAGTACCACCGACGCAAGGCTGTTGTGGCGCACTCAGCATCCACTCCGGGCGCGAGGACGAGGGCCTGAACTTTGCACGCCGCCTGATCGATACCTTTGAAGCATGGGGCATCGATACAGTCGTAGTCAATGTGGCCGGTTGCGGTTCCAGCCTCAAAGATTATGGCTATCTCCTGCGCGATGACCCGCAATATGCTGAACGTGCCCAGGCCTTTTCAGCCTCTGTACGCGACATCTCCGAGTTGCTGGCTGAGCTAGAGCCAGTTGCACCGCGCAATCCCATCTCTGCGCGCATCGCCTACCATGACGCCTGCCATTTAGCACATGCACAGGGCATCCGCCGCCAGCCACGCGAGGTGCTACGCGCTATCCCCGGCATTGAACTGGTAGATATTCCAGAAGCCGATATCTGTTGTGGCAGCGCCGGTACATACAACCTGCTGCAACCCGAACCCGCCCAGGAGCTTGGCGAACGTAAAGCACACAACATTCTGTCTACCAACCCGGACGCCATTGTGACCGCCAACCCAGGCTGCCTGCTACAGATTAAAGCCGCGCTCCAACGGCTTGGCACGCCACTTCCTACCTATCATCCGGTAGAGCTGGTCGATGCGTCCATACGGGGTGTCGCGCTCCCTGGTCTGAAAAAGGCACGGGAAACACGAATTTAAAGAGCATAACAGAGAAGGCATCTCATGCGAGATGCCTTCTCCAGCAAGAATCGTAAATAGAAACCGTTTCGCTCTCACAAGCGCGGCTTGATAAAGATTACGCCCCCCTATGGCCCATTGCTGAGCCAAACGTAACCCTCACCCATACCTGCGCTCGTGTCACCTATACTATACCCTACCATCCAGGCAAGGGAAAGCCAAAAAGTAACGCAGAGGTAACGTAGAGGTAACCTCCCTCTTGCTTGCTTTCCATTTTTATTAAAGTATTATCCATAATGCGGAAAATATCTTGACAAATGCCCTATCCTGTGACATAGTCCAGGCAAAGAAAGATATTTTCCAGTTACGCAAAGGATCAGGATGATGGCTGAAACGATTGGTTTTATCGGTCTGGGCATCATGGGTCGCCCGATGGCGCATAATCTCCTTAAACACGGCTACCAGTTGGTGGTGCATAATCGCCATCAAGAGGTGACGAACGAATTCATCGCGCAGGGTGCCAGGTCGGCTCCTACGCCTAAAGAGGTGGCGGCACAAAGCGAGATTGTGATTACAATGCTACCCGATTCGCCGCAGGTGGAAGAGGTCTACCTGGGACAAGATGGCGTGCTTGAAGGGATACGCAAAGGCATGATCGCCATTGATATGAGTACGATTTCACCGGTGGTAGCGAAGAACGTAGCTCAGCAGATGGCCGAACGCGGCGTCAGCATGCTGGACGCGCCGGTCAGCGGAGGTGATAAGGGTGCGATTGCCGGGACGCTCTCAATCATGGTGGGCGGCGACGAAGAAACCTTCAATCGCTGCATGCCAATCTTTCAGGCGATGGGCAAGACCATTGTGCGTGTGGGCGAGAGCGGCGCAGGCCAGATTGTCAAAGCCTGCAACCAGATCGTGGTGGCCCTCACCTTCGAGGCCGTCAGCGAAGCGCTGGTGCTTGGCTCGAAGGCTGGCGTAGACCCACACAAGATTCTCCAGGTGCTGGGTGGAGGCCTGGCCGCCAATCGCGTGATGGAGTTGCGAGGAGAAAGCATGCTGACCCACAACTTTGCACCGGGGTTCCGTATCCGGTTGCATCATAAAGACCTGGGCATCGCCCTCAGCAGTGGACGCAGCTACGGCGTACCCTTGCCTGTAACCGCGCTGGTCGATCAAATGCTGGCCGCGCTAGAGGTGCAGGGACGTGGCGATCTCGATCACTCTGCGTTGCTCACTTACATTGAAGATCAGGCCAACCATCACATTGGCGCATAAGTATCTCAGCGGGAAACAAGTAGGACAAGCGCAAGGCATCGCCCTTATCTTACGATAATGCCGATCATACCTGTCGTGTAGGGTGGGGGCGATGCCTTGCTTGCTGCTTTCACCATTCTGCTCACTTCCTTTAGAGCGCAGTTTTGTGCTACAATGGTGAAAAGATTTTCACCTGATGGAAAACGGAAGGGAGAGAGGATGCAGGAATCCCTTGACAACAAGAACGAAAGCTCGTCGGGGAGCGGCGTGCAGTCGATTGAGCGCGCGCTCGACCTGCTTGAATGCCTGGCACGCTCCTCGGACTGGATGGGCATTAGTGAACTGAGTGCCGCCACTGGCCAACCGGTCGGCACCGTTCACCGCTTGCTCATGACCTTAATGGCACGTGAGTATGTAGTGCGCGACAGCCGCACGCGACGCTACGCGCTCGGCCCCGCCTTTCGTCTGCTGGCCGGAGTCGCCCTGCAAACACCCAACTGGTCTGAAATCGCCACTCCCTACCTGCGTGAACTGGTCGAGATCAGCGGTGAGACGGCTAACCTGGCCGTGATGGAGCGCGACCGCGCGGTCTACGTGGCCCAGGCCCAGCCGACACGCATGGTGCGCATGTTCACCGAACTGGGCAATCGCGTCCCACTCTACAACACCGGCTGCGGAAAAGTGCTGCTGGCCTTCCAAACCGAGCGTGTTTTAAACTCGTATCTTTCCGAGAATAGTCTGGTCGCCTATACGCCAACAACGATCACCGATGTCGCATGCTTACGCGAAGAGTTGAACCGCGTGCGTGAGCGTGGCTATGCTATTGATAATGAGGAACAGGAAGAGGGTGTGCGCTGCCTTTCTGTGCCGGTCTATGGGCCGGGCCATCAGCGTGTCGTAGCGGCCATCAGCATCTCTGGCCCTTCTAGCCGCCTGGA
>DAOTVZ010000080.1:0-10755 GCA_034436045.1 Ktedonobacteraceae bacterium
CATCGAGCCGTTGCCAGCCGTTGCCAGGGCGTGATGAATCACGCCCCTACGGGGGCGTCGATCTCGATGGGGAAAAATTCATCATCACGCCCTGGTGGCCCGTCGATCCACTCCCAGGGCGTGATGAATCACGCCCCTACGGAGTCGTCGATCTTGATGGGGAAAAATTTATCATCACGCCCTGGTGGCCCATCGAGCCGTTGCCAGGGCGTGATGAATCACGCCCCTACGGGGTCGTCGATCTCGATGGGGAAAAATTCATCATCGCGCCCTGGTGGCCCGTCGAGCCGTTGCCAGCCGTTGCCAGGGCGTGATGAATCACGCCCCTACGGGGTGTCGGATTCGGCTTCCAGCCACTGTTAGACTGCTATTTGCCCGCGAAATGGCCGGGGCGCTTCTCGATATAGGCGGCGAGGCCCTCTTTGGCGTCTTCGCTCTGGAAGCAGAGCTGCTGTAGCTCGCGTTCGAGCGCCAGAGCCTCGGAGAAGGCGATTTCGGAGCCGGACTGCACCGAACGCTTGATGCGACCAACTGTTTTAGAGGCGCGATTGGGTGGGCAGAAGCTCTTCGCGTACTCCATGACCTTCTCCCAGTAGCCCTCAGGCTCGTAGATGTAGTTAATCAGGCCAAGCTCCTGCGCCTGCTCGAAGCTGATCAGCTTGCCCTCGGTCATCATCTCGATGGCCTTGTTCTTGGGCAGGGCACGGGCCAACCGCTGTGTGCCGCCTGTGCCGGGGAGAACGCCCAGGTTGATCTCCGGCAGGCCAATCTTGCCCGCGTTGCGACGCGCGATGCGGATGTCGCAGGCCAGCGCGATCTCTAAGCCGCCGCCGACGGTATGCCCGTTCAACGCGGCAATGACCAGCTTGGGTGTCTGCTCCAGGCGTGTCAGCGTCTCGTTGGCGTGCAGGCAGAAATAGTATTTGAAGGTGGACGTGACGCTGTTCAGCATACTGATCTCAGCGCCTGCGCAGAAGAATTTCTCGCCCATGCCACGAATGACGATCACATGCACATTGTCATCGAAACGCGCTTGCAGGATGGCTTCGTCGAGTTGCCGCATCATCTCGTAGCTGTATGTATTCGCCGGTGGGTTCGTCAGTTCAATGACGGCAATGCCCTCGGTTGTGCTATAGTTGACAAGAGTTTTCTGAGAGGTCATGGTCATAGTTGGCCTTCCTTTCGTGCTGTATAGTCGTTCAGCACATCATCATCCTTGATACGCTCAAAAGGGGTGTGACAACAATTACAATAGTACTGCACGGTCAGCAATTGCTTACCGAACAGCGAGTACGGTTCTGTATCTGTCGAGCGGCAGTATGGGCAGATAACCGCGACGCTGCTGGCCCGACCTTCTTGTTCTTCCCACTGACTGGCATTATATCTCATTGACATGGCTCCCGTTACGCTGTGAAGCGGCGACCGGTGGCATCCCACCGATTCCACGGTAGCGGCTGCGCCTGATTGTAACGTTTGGTGGCGGCATTGAAGGTCACGGGAACATCGATGCCGACGCTGTTGAGCGTGGGTACCACTTTTGCCAGGAAGCGGTGGCGCAGTTCGTCCGGCGTGGCATCGATGATGCCTTCCTGGTAAAGCCGCTGCATGACCGGATCGTCGTTGGGGCCGAACCAGCACAGCGTCTCGGCCCATAGACTGGTCAGCGATTGCACCAGCGCTGCCCGCACCGCGCCGCCCGCCCTCGCCAGTCGTTTGATCCAGCCCTCGCCATGCATCCAGTGAATCTGCTCTTCCTGCATGATCTTCCGTGCGCGCTGGCGCAGCGGGTCGTAGGTGGAGTTCTGCGCGGCCTCGAAAAAAGTGGTCAGCGCTGTGTCCAGCAGGAAGTTGGTGGCAACGAAATCCGTCCAACCGGCGAAGTCCTGGTCTAAGAAGCGCAGATGATAGTGTAGCGTGCGCGTCTCCGGCTCAATCTGCTGCGGGTCGGCCTCGGCCTGTGTGAAATGGTCGAGCAGGGGATAGAGCGTGCGCGCGTGGCCCAGTTCATCCTGCGTCATGGCCGCTGCCGCCACTGCTGCCTCTAAGGCGGGCGCGCCATTGCACCAGTAGGCGTAGCGCCGTCCAATGGCCTGCTTGTTATCTGCCAGCGACGAGAGGATGGCGAAGAGCGCGGCGTTATCGGTTCGTGTCGTCGTCGTCATCGAAATATCCTTCCTCTGCTATGATGCAATCACGGTGACGATGCTCGCGCGTGGCACCAGCACCATTTCAATCCAGCTAAATTCATCGTAGATGCTGCGCGCATAGACCTTCGCCAGCTCTTCGTCATCGGCCACTACATTGCCTATCTCATGCAATGGCTCCTCATACTTGCGGCGTGCGAAGACCTGCCAGACGCGCGTCTCGTTCAACTGCTCGCGCCGGGGACGCTGCTGACCCGCGTTCTCGGTGCTAGTGGTGATAGTATTCATGCTGAAATCCCCCAGGTGCGCAATATTTCAATGCCTTCTTCGCTCAGCCGCGCCTTCGTCCAGACCGGTTCCCAGACGATCTCAATCTTGACCTCACGCACACCGGGTTCTCGCAGCAGTCGCTCACGGATGTCGTCCATGATGAACTCCATTGCCGGACAGCCCATCGCTGTGAAGGTTAGTTTGAGGTCAACCACGCCCTCGTGGAAATCCAGGCCCACGATCAGGCCCATATCAACCACGCTAATCGGTATCTCCGGGTCGGTCACATCGCGCAAGGCATCCCACAGCGCCGGATAAGTTTCATGATCACGCGGCAAATGCTGTAATGATGGATAGGTCGTACTCATGCTTCTTGCTCCAGTAGACGCAACATCTGTTTCTTACCACGCTGAATCATATCGACAAATTCGTCGTTCTTAGGGCCGCGCGCTTTCCAGCGCTTCATCACGTCGTCCCAAGTGCAGGGGCCATCTTCGAGCAGCCAGCGTTTGGCTTTGGCGTCGAAATGGGCCGGGAAGGGGCAGTCCAGCACGTATTTCTTCTGCTGCTCGTCGTAGTGCGCGGGCACTTTGAGTTCCAGTTCGTTGCACAGTGGGACAGCGGTGGACATCCAGATCTGGCGCAGTTCGTCGTTGCTATGGCCCTTGAAGCCGTACTCAAGCTGCTCAACATGCTTCTTCTTATCGTCGGGCAGGCCGAACCACTCGACGGTCAGCAAGAACATCCAATCGACGGCGCGCTGTAGCTCCTCATGCCCGCCGGGGTCTTTGTTGATCTTGCGCATGTTCTGCTCGCCATGACGCAGATGGAAGGTTTCCTCTTTATCGACTTTGACCAGCGCGCGTTTCCACGGCCCGAAGGTGGTACTCTGGTAGATGTCGCCGAGCAGCGTGTAGCCGGCGCGATCATAGAAGGCGTTGGCGACAACAAGTTCGACCCAGCTATCCAGTGGTATATCAAAAGCGTAGGGATATTTGAAATGGCGCGGCTCGCGCTCAAAGATCAACTTTTCTGTATCGACGCCCAGGTCACGCAACAGGCGATAGGCGATGTGCGCGTGGCCCAGCTCATCTTGAATGATAGAGATGGCCGAGCCGAAATTATTGAGCGTTGGTGCGTAGACGGCGGCGTGGTAGTACGCAGGGGCGCTAATTAACTCGGTATCCGCCGAGACGGTGAGAATACGTTTGATACCTTCCAGATAGACCGGACTCATATGCTCAACGGACTCGACCAGTTGTTGTTTGCGCAGACGGGCCAGCACAGCCTCTTCGCTCTGCAATGGTGGCGTCGGGATGGTTGTCATGGATACTACTCCTTAATTGAAAGCAACCATACGCTGATGGCATATCTCCATATGGATATATGGAAATTGTACGTTGTGATATCAGCTATTGTCAAGCCTTCCCTGGGCCTCGCCCTCATCGAATGGGCCGGTTCTCACGTGATAAAAGTGGAAGCTTGTAGTGGTTGCCGATGTTTAAAGTAGTAGAAACTGTTGTCGTGGTTCACAACGGTATGTTGCCGTTGTTTTTGTACGGGAGGTACGGTATGATTTCGACAGAAAGGTATCTTGGTCATCACGCGCGCTGGGCGCTGATTGCGCGTGGCGTTCTCTCGATCATCTGGGGTATCATCGCTCTGGTTGTACCAGGAATTGCGCTGCTAGCCTTCATCTATGTCTTTGCAGCTTACGCTCTGATTGATGGTATCGTGGCAGTGATCTGGGCCATTCAAGAGCGTGATATAGCCCCACACTGGATTGCACTCTTGATAGAGGGCATTGCGGGTATTATCGTTGGTATTCTAGCCTTTGCCTGGCCAGGTGAAACTGCTATTGTGCTGCTCTTCCTGGTCGCGTTCTGGGCCATCATCACCGGCATTCTGGAGATTGTCACGGCCTTTGTAGCACGTGGCGGCTTCGGTCACGAGTGGCTACTTGGCATTGCAGGCATCGTGTCGGTCATCTTTGGTCTGGTACTCTTGCTTAACCCCATTGCCGGTTTGCTAGCTGTTCTGTGGGTGGTGGGCATCTATGCCATCATCTTCGGTGTCCTGCTCATCGTGCGCGCGTTCCAGTCGCGTAGCGCTGCTGTAATCTAATGGGAGCTTTACTGGCGAGCGCGAAGCATCGCCCCTACCATGATGCCGCTGGTACCTGTTGTGTAGGGTACAGGCGACCCTCGCGCTCGCTCTGCTCACCACGTACCATGCAAAATTTGACGTTCACTCCCATTTTTCCCATCCTCTTGACATTCATCATGACAACAGGTACACTTTCCTTGTGTAAGATAATGACTGACAATCAGTCATTGGTCGTGCCTGGCGGGACAGAGGGAATGTCCAGAGCCATGCTGATAGTGTGTGTTGTTTTGCGCTATCAAGGATGTGTACCGGTATACCTGATGTTGTTACAAACCATTTGCCGGTTCTCCCGTTCTAATGTATCGTCTAGCTTCATTGTCGCTATGTGGAAGGCTTCGTGCAAGACAAGAGAGGAGGATGCCCTGTATGGCTTCGGCGCACGGTAAAACTATCCGGCTCTGGGTGCGGACGCGCCCATTCTGGGGTTCTTTACTCGTCATCGTAGCTGGTCTGCTCGTATTGATCGGACCTGCCAGCCTTTTACGCTTCTCGTTGCTACCGGGGAGTACGCTCTGGGCCGGATTGCTCGTGGGCGCGCTGCTGCTGGTGATGGGTATTATCCAGTTGTTGTTACCCTCCTACGCTGTGATTACCGGAGCTATTGCTATTGTACTCTCACTGATTTCCCTACTTGTGGCCCTGGGTGGCTTCGGTATCGGTATGTTGCTTGGCATTATCGGCGGCTCGCTCGGCGTTGCCTGGCGTCCCATCAAGCCCGTTGAGTCGGCCTCGTTGGTCGAAAAGCTTTAACGCTGTTTTTGTCTATGTACATATGTATGCTCAAAGAGGAGAGAGACTATGCTACCAGTCGGTCAGACCACGCTTATGATCGGTAAAACGAACCGCAAAATCTTCTGGATTGTCTTCGGTATCTCACTATTTTTCCTCGGTCTCCTGGGTGCGCTTGCTTCGCAGGGTGCTATCGCGCTGGCTGCCGCGCTTCCCGTCCCCTTTACCGTACAGGCACAAAGCATCAACGCCACCAGCTTTCATCTGTACCCCGGCATCTCGCAGGCCGACAATAGTTCACCGACCGGCGTTACGCAGATGGACTGCACCATCTCGCATCTGACGGTGAGCAAGCAGATTCAGTTACCCATCGTCGGTACCTTCACCTTCTCGATCACCTCTGGTCAGACGACGCCTGCGACGCTGAGGGGTCTGACCATCGATGTTTCCAGTCTGAACGTCAACCAGGCCACGTTCCAGCATATCGTCTTCAACACCGCGACCAATAACCTCAATGTGACCGCGCCCGCCGGGACGCTGGATGGAGCTACGATCAGTTCGCCCTATTTGCTGGTTAACAGCATTACCTTACCTGGTCTGTCGCTCTCGGTAACACATAGCTGAGCCTGTGAGGACAAAGGAATGAAAAGACGGAACTTCACGCGCTCGCGGCTGGCCCTGTTGTGTATCATCTTGCTGTTCATGGTAGGAGCGGCCTGCCTGCTCCTACCCATGCCCGGCCAGGTAGAGGCTGCTGCTTCGTTAGACCCGTGGCCAACGCCTTGTGGCTGGCCTTTTCCCTGGTGGCCCTTTGGGAATTGTCCAACGCCGACGCCGCAGGGACAATTGACTCCCACTGCAACCGTCAGCGTAACGCCCGTAGCCTCGGCAACGCCGTTGACGCCAACTGTTGAAGCCACGCTCACGGTGACGGCAACGCCCATGTCCACCCCTACTATCCCTGCGCTTACACCTACGGCAACAGCACCGGGGGGACAGGGGCAAACGCTGGCGTCAGGCGTGTACACGCTGGATGCGACCACGATTGTTGCCACCGACGCCCATCTGCAACTCTTGCCTGCACCGTTCAATCCCGTGCTGACCTTTGCGACGGTTTCCATGCAGGGTATGCAACTCGCGCGCCCCATTCCGGGCAATGTCACGTTGACTATCAGCGCCGATGGCATCGTGACAGGTACGGGCATCGCCATCAAAACCTCTGTCTTCCACGACCTGGTGACGGCGCTGAGCAGCTTTACCGACAAGGCTGATCTGCTCATCCTCGTTGCGGGCGGCACCGTACCCACATTGACCATGCATAACGTACATTTGCTCGTCGATGGCTATATCTCTTCGCAGACTATTCAACTGCCTGGTATGCACCTGAATATCACGTAAATCCCGCCCATACGGAAAAGGATATACTGATCCAGGTTGGTGAAATTCGTTCTCTCGTCCGGCCCACTGCGCGGGTTACTGCTCTGGTATTTTTATCGCCTATTTCACTAAAACTCGCGCATCAACCGGATGAATGGGAGTCAGATGGGCCTCAATCTCTCTTCGATGGGGTTCCAGGAAAGGTGGAAGTGCGAGCCGCTCTCCCAGGGTAGCGGCATCCTCATCGACATCGAAACCTGGGCCATCGGTGGCGATCTCGAAGAGTACACCCCCCGGCTCGCGGAAGTAGATCGAGCGGAAGTAGAAGCGGTCGATCACCGGTGTCACGGTCGGATTGACGCTGGCGATGCGCTCTCGCCATTGTCTGTGTTCTTCCTCATCTGGGGTGCGCCATGCCACGTGATGCACGCCGCCGATGCCGACAAAACGATGGAAAGGCTTTGCTGGATCGATCTCTACGTGTACCTGTGTACCAGCTCCGCCTGGGCCTACCTCAAAGACCGTTACGGTCGTTTGCTGCGGCGTCTGATAGCTGCCGACACGACGGAAGCCAAGCACTTCTATCAGAAAACGGGCCGATGCTTCGAGGTTGCGTAGTGTGAGTTGCACTGAGTAAAAGCCATGAATTGACAACTCTGCGGGAACAGGACTCTTGCGCCAGGGAAGGCTTTGCAGCTTGCCGGCATCATCGACCAGTTCGAGGCGTTGCCCTTCTGGATCGCGGAAGGGCAACACCAGTGTATTATTCTGCGTTTGAATGCCCTCGTGCGCGATATGAAACTCATCGAAGCGTTTCACCCACCAGTTGAGTGCGTCCCGACCGGTGACGCCTAGCGAAATTTTCGAGATTGTCCCCGTGCCATGCCGATGGATGCCAGCGTCGGGCCATTCAAAGAAGGTCAGATCCGTGCCTGGCCGACCAAGCTCGTCGCCGTAGAAAAGGTGATAGGCGGAAACGTCGTCCTGGTTCACAGTTTTCTTCGTCAACCGCATGCCCAGCACCTGGGTATAGAAAGCAACGTTGTTGGATGCGTTGCCGGTCACGGCAGTCACGTGATGAATGCCACCTAATTGCATACTCATGCTTCCTTCTGTCTCAGCAAATCCCTGTGCGGAATCGTATTCTGAATCACCGTCCTTATTATCTTTGATAAGTATACCTCAAATTCTACGGCTTTGTTTTCAGCGCGGGCCAGAGATTGATAGCCAGACAGAGGGCCAGGGCCAGACCGAAGGGGCCGGAGAGGCCAAAGAGCAACAGCGCGAGATTGCCGACATGCATATTTGCCAGCCAGGGAGAAAGTAAAATGGAGCCGACGCGCAGCGCCGCCGCCAGATTGCCCAGCCAGAGCGTTGCGGTGACGAGGCCTGCCGAGGCGATATGCCCGCCGGAGAAGCCGGGGAGCATACGCGGCGCAATGCCGCAGATCAGCAACGCGATGAAGCCGATAGCGAAGCTATGGCGAACAGCATCCAGCGCGAAAGGCATATTTAGCCCGACCAGTTGTGTTCCCCCATCTATCAGTAGCAGCAGGCTGCCGAGCATAGCCCAGAGATACGCACTGGCAACCAGGCCGACAAAGGGGCCATAGTTGGTCTGCTCGCTTTGCACCTGGCGGCGATAGGACTGGGCCAGTTGCGCGGGTGCGGGTGAGAGTTGGGCCACTTTTTGTGGCAATTTGCCCCGCTTGCGCATCATACGCATAAACACGCTGATAAAGAGCAGGACTGTAGTGCCCATAGTGAGCAGTCCCAGGCCGCCGAAGAGTTGTACTGCTAACGGAGCAAGCGCGCTATTGAGGCTGAGGCAGAAACACACGAGGCCGAGAAAATAGGCCGCTGCCGCAGGCCAGAGCAGGCGTTGCGGGAAGGCTTCCAGGCCAGCGTACATCGGTAGTGAGCGGGCCGACATCGCCAGCGCCATCGGCACCAGAAAGCCGAACAGGCCCAGTGTGATATTCAGCGTATCGCCCGCCGGTAGCACCAGCCCTGCCCCGCTAGCCGCCTGGAACATATTGAGCAGGTTGTTGATGGCAGCTACTGCCAGCGCGGCGAACGCGCCCACCAGCAGTGGCAACACGCCCCAATAGGCCGGACGGCTCTGGGCGCGTGGCCCACTGAGCGCCGTGAGTAACAGCAGAGCGATGATGCCCAGCAGCGCGCCAGCTTCAAAGATGCCACTGGCGGCCAGCAGCACGCGCCATACTATAATCTGCTGTACAGTAAGTAGCACCTGACCGACAGCGCGCAGAATCAGGCCACCTGTCAATAGTGCGAGCAGCCAGGGGATGAGACGGGCATGCGCCAGAGGTGCGCCACGCAGGCGCGGCAGAAAATGCAGCGCGACGCCCAGGACGAAGAGTCCGGCCCAGCCGAAGAGTTGCAGATGGCCATGCGTCTGTGCGCTCGCTTCCCACCACGCGCCCTCTGGTATCGCCAGCGCCTCTGTAACGGTCAGCACCGTTGCCAGCGCAAAGCCGCCACACACGCCCATCAGTAGGGCGGTACGCAGCACGGGCGCAACTCGCGAAAATGCCTCCTGTTTTGCCATCTGTCCTTTTACCTTATGATGCAGTGTCGCTGCCTGGGCAGGTTGCTCTGGTGATGATGTCGATGATGGATGCATACCATGCGCTCCTTCCAATCCATAATTCCACCTTCAACCATACCATCATCGCGGAACGCATGACAGTGACAAAAGTCGCCTTTGGCGATGATCGTGATACCTCTATCTGCATTGGTTGGGAGTATAATCGGTTCTTACTAGCTTGCTCGCCATCCCGTCCATCAATGGTAGTACTTTTTGCCCATTAAAAATCATGTCATTTTTTAATATCTCTGATACATAATGACTCAAAAAAAATAGTTTAGTATGCTTTGAAATTATGCAACGTATTAAAAAATATAAATATTGCTTGTGCCTCTTGATAACCCCGACCATTGCATGCTATAACTGCTGGTGTCAAGCTTCATGTATGGGTTTGACCATTGGGTGCCATTCCTATCCCATAGGCTACCTTCCTCGGCGGGAAAGGAGGGTCTGGAGCAGAAGCCGGGGGTACATGTCTTGCTTACATCTTGTTGTCGTTACATATTATCGTCTTTGTAAGCTGTAGTGCATAGTGATATAGTGAGAAGGATCAATGTTTAAGAACCCGCGACCTTTTTCTGGCAACCCTTCACCGCTTCCAGCAGTGCCGCGGAAGCCCTTTGGACGGCTCACACTGACGAAACGCCGCCTGTTCTACCTTGCCTGTTTGAGTATCTTGTTGCTCTCCGGTGTTATTGGCGGCTGGAGTGCCGCGAACGTGATCTTTCATAGCAAAGCTGCTAACCCACCGCCTTCCATGACCGTGCAACAATTCTTGCACCAGGGGACGCCCTATCAAGCCTTTGTTGGCCCGCATGTGTTGCCTAACAGCTCACAAGCCTTACCCTTCTGGATCTTGCCAAAGACGCCACCGGCCCCCCTGCCCAGCGCTGAACCACCCACCATGACGACGGTGAGCCAGACGCTTGCCAGCACGGCCTCCACCCCCACCACGGGGAGCGCGACACCCACCCACCTGGTCGGCAGCGATGCGCAAGGCCGTCGCCTGGAAGTCCTCATTCCAGCAGGTGCGCTCAATCTCACCGGTGCCACCACGACAGCAGGTGGCGCGCCACAAGGAGCCTTGACCCTCACGCTCAGCGAGCTTCATGGCCATTACGCCACCGCTACCAACGAATTGGGGGCCTATCAAGTGCGCCTGACCGACGCCGGGCAGCATGTGCTACAAGGCGTGCAACTGCGCAGCCCCATCACCTTCATCTTCCACTATCGCCCTGGCGAATTGCAGGCCCTCGATCTCGACCCCGGCAAGGTCTTTCTGATCTGGACCGACCGCATCGCCGCGCAATTGGCCACCAAACAACCGCTCACGGGCGATGTGATCCCGATGCAGAATGACAGCAGCAACAACACGCTGACCGCTCAGAGTTCCGTCATTGCTGCCGGGACGCTCACGGTGGCTGGCACACCAGAAAATGAAAGCCCGCCGACGCCTCA
>DAOTVZ010000081.1:0-9544 GCA_034436045.1 Ktedonobacteraceae bacterium
ATAAGGAGATATTGTCATTCTTGCATGGAATTGGCACACCTTTGCGCAAGCAGGCTCTTCACACCCAGGGTTAAACGATAATATTGCTGATACTCACGATGATTGGAGCGATCATCGTGCATTTATAACGTAAAGAGACCTTTTGCATCGCCGCTACCATTATCCTGCTCATACACGCCTGGGAGATTGCTAAAGCCCGCCTATACTGTTGCCCCTTTCAGGTCAGATTCGCCGGTATCAATCGTTCTACAATGACGACGTCGGTCCAGATGCCCTCATGTTTGGCATGTTTCTCATAAATGCCGACCTCGCGGAAACCGAGTGAGCCGACTAAGGCACGGCTCGCTGTGTTCTCCACGAATATGCGCGATACCAGTTTCCAGAAACCCGCCCTCTCTGCTGCTTGCAACAATGCCTCTAAAGTCAGGCGACCAACACCGGCCCCACGCCGTTCGCGTGCCACATAGACCGAACATTCCGCAATGCCCGCATAGCAGGCACGCGGACGATAGGTGGATGTCGAGCCAAAAGCGATGACGCCGTGTTCGTCTTCGGCCACCACTATTGGATGCACACCATCAAACCAGGCCCGAATATCTTCTGGAGTACGCAACTGTGTCTCATAGGTCGCAATACGGTCTTCGATGCCCTGATTGTAAATATGAGCGATAGCGGCAGCATCATTGGGTGTTGCGTCTCGCGTCCGAATCATACTTCACGCTCTCTACTATTCTATATCTCCTGGTTAGTATCGCTGATAAATAAGCGCAGTGCCGGTAAATAATGGTCACGGTAGAGCGTATCGTATATCTCTACATTCTGAGCGTTGGGTGTATATAACTGCGTGGCGCAGCGAACGGCGGAAGAAGCCTCTGTAGCAGAGTCAAAGACTCTTGTACCTATACCTGATAGTAATGCCGCGCCTGTGGCTGCCGCCTCGGTAATCTGCGGTACTTTGATGGAACCACCAGTCACATCCGCCAGAATCTGGAGCAATAACGTTGAGCGTGTAGCACCGCCAATGACAGTGATTTCCTGCTGCGGTGCTGCGATGCCCAGCTTACACAGCATCTCCGTATTATCGCGCAACCAGAAAGCCAGCCCTTCTAGCAGGGCGCGTAGCAGTTCCGGGCGGTGATGAGCCGGTGTCAGGCCAAGCATTGCTCCGCGTGCCGTGCTATATCGATACGGCGTACCGAAACCGAGCAGCGCGGGGAAAACAAGAGCATCACGCGAGCCAGGCGGCACCTCTGCCGCCTCTTGCAACGCCTGAGTAAAAACCTCTGGGGGAACCGTTTGCTGTTCTCCCTGACCATAAAGCAATGACACGAGCCATTCCAGGGCACCGCCTGCCAGATTCAGCGCCCCCAGGGTCACATAGGTGTGTTGAACAACGTAGGCGTAACTGGTATAGCCCGCCGCGAACAAAGCTGGCTCTGGACGAAAGCTATCACTGATAGCTAGAATTGCCCCTGCTGTTCCCAGTGAGACCAGCAGATGGCCGGGACGGGTCACGCCCGTTGCCAAAGCTCCACACAAATGGTCGTGCCCACCGGTTGTAACGACCGTCTGCGCCGGTAGACCCGTCTGCTCTGCCACCGCTTTCCGTATAGTGCCAATCGGCGTTCCGGCAAGCAAGGCCGGAGGGAACCATGCTGCCGACAATCCCGCCTGGGCCAGCAGCGACTCCGACCAGCTAAGCGTCTGCTGATCGAAGAGCATTGTGCGAGAGGCAATGCTGTAATCGGTAGCAAAGCTACCGCTCAGTTTCCATAGCACGAAGTCTTCGATGCTGAGCCAGCGCTCAATACGCTCAAACACCTGTGGAACATGACGGCGCAGCCAGAGCAGCTTATTGACGCCAAAGATGGGGTCGAGAATCTGCCCCGTCACGCTAAAAATACGCTCTCGCCCAACTGTCTCTTGCCACCATTGCACCTCTGCTGCCGTGCGCTGGTCATACCAGGCAATGGCTGGATACAAGACATTGCCATCCCTATCAATAGGAAATGCCGACTCGCCCATGCTGGCAACGGCAATGGCACGAATGCGTTCAGGATGCTCGCATTGTTCTATAGCTGCCTGGATACTTTGCAAGACCGTTGCCCATAAATCCTCTGCATCAAATTCGCTCCATTCAGGCTTTGGATGCTGCGTGATGGTGCGACAACTCCCGACAGCGCAAATGCGACCGGCCTCTACATCAAAGATCACGGTCTTGGTATTCGTTGTGCCGACATCAATGCCAACAAGATACATGGTGATACTCCTTTGTATATCCACATGCGTCACACGCTACCGGGAATAGCCTTTCTATAACATTCTTAACATCGCCAATTTATACACTCTGCTTACTTTCCTCTAAAACACGTAATGCTTCATCTACGCTGGCATCACGATGTACAAGAGCAACCAGAGCCTGGGTCATCCCTCTCGGCGATGGCGATTGCCATACGTTGCGTCCGATCACCACGCCTGCTGCACCAGCATCGAGAGCATCACGAATAGCGCTCAGAAACTCACGGTCACTACGGGTTTTTGGACCCCCTAGCACCAGTACGGGCTGATAGCACGAGCGAATAACTTTGCGAAAGCTTTCTCGCTCACCCGTGTAAAACGTTTTGATGACATCGGCTCCGTTTTCAATCGCCATACGGCACGTATCGGCTACCGCGTTTACCTCGCGGCTTGCCGGGTGGGCTTCAAAACCATAGGGCAAGGCCTCGGCCATAATCGGAATGTTCCAGCGATGCAATTCTGAGGCAAAACGCGGGAAATAGATGGTCGAATTGTGTCCATTGACGATGCCAGGAAAAAACATAGCGGCGGCGGCATCTGCCCCCGTGCTGAGAACATCATTCACACCAAGTAGGAGTTCTCGTGGCTGTTCTAGCAGAGGCGACGTAGCTCCATCGCAGCGGAGTATCAGGCCAACATCTTTGAGTTGCTTGCTAAAATGACGAGCAATGCCGATGCTGGTAAGGATGACATCAGCGCCACCGGCAATCACCTCTGCCAGCACTGACTCCGGGTTTTCCAGGCCCGCTACTGCACCATCGGTCGTCCCATGATCCAGCGCAACAACTACCGAGCGTCCATCTGAAGCAAAGAGGCGATGAAAACGCCGTCCTAAAAGTTCTTGCATTTTGACTTGTTCCTTCTATCTAATACATCTTAATATGTACTTGCTGGAAATACTCCTTGATCGTCTGCGCATCCGACAGGTTGTAGCTAAGCTGACCAATAGCTCCCATCGAAAAGGCGGTTGCTAACCTTGCACAATCCACGAGATTGAGTGCCTGAATCTGCGCCACAACAAGCCCTGCTACCATCGCATCGCCAGCGCCAAAAGTCTTTTTCACCGCCATTGTGGGGGGCACCGCCTGTACCATCTGTATACGATCAACCAGCAGCGCACCCCGCTTTCCCATTGAGACCACCACTAACTCAACATCCCCATTCAGCAACTGGCGTGCCGCCTGCTGCACCTCGGTTTCACCCGTCAAAGCACGACCGACAAGCTGTTGCAGTTCCTCAAGATTGGGTTTTACAATCGTTGGCCCGGCCTGTATGCCCGCCTGTAACGCTTTACCACTTGTATCCAGGATGATACGCTTCTTGCGCCGCTTGAGCTGAGTAATGATGGTGGCATAGCTTACCGTCGGCACGCCCGGAGGCAAAGAGCCGGAGAGGACAAACCACTCGCAACCATCCGACAACTGCTCGATGGTGACGAACAAAGCCTCTATAGCCTCTTGAGAGGGCGCTTCACCGGGCATATTAATATCGGTCGTTTGTTGATTTAACTCGTCAACAATTTTGACATTAATTCGTGTATCACCAGGAATGCGGATAAAGCGATCCTCAATGCCTCTAGACGCGAAGAACTGCTCGAAGATAGTTGCATTGGCCCGGCCAAGATACCCCGTCACGACTGTCTCGTAGCCATAATCGGCCAGATATGACGCGACATTCACCCCTTTACCGCTTGCCGCAAAACTGAGCGACTGGCCCCGATTGACACGACCAGGATGAAAGTTATTTACGCTCACCGTCTGGTCGATAGCCGGGTTAAGTGTTACGGTTGCTATCTTCATCCTTCCACCACTGCTGCGTCAATGTGCAGACTCATTTTCCTGCTTTGCGCCCTCTGCCACAATAGTAGTGAAACGATGGATACGCGGGTCAATGAATTGATCAAACTCGTCATAGCTCGGACTGGAAAATTCCGAGATAATCGCGCCTTCGTCACCTGCCTGAAACCAGTGCCAGGTATTGGGAGGAATGGTATATTGATCGCCGGGATGCAATTCGATCTCGTGCAAAACCGTGTAGTATGGCTCGCTCCCCTGAGGGATACGCGCCTGGATGGTTGGCGTCGGTTCACCTTCCACATAGAGCCAGACCTTGCCCCAACGGCAACGAAAAGTCTCTTGCTTGCCGGGGTTGGTGGCGCTTAGTGGCGGATGGCGATGTTGCGCGCAGGTCTGACGCGGCACCATAATCAGTTCTTTCGCGCAGTAGCGGTCATTATTGATATAGACAACAAGCTGCAAACCTGTACGTTCCAGTTCATTGAGGGCAAAATCGACGACCTCCATCTGCGTCTGTTCCTGGGGGGTTAAGACGATCCCTGCCTGCGCCAGCATTTGCGTGGCTCGTGCTTGCATCGCCCGTACCTGGCTTGTAGTCAACATCGTCTCTGTACTCCTTTACTCTCCGTTTTCGCTTTCATCATGCGGTGTAATGCGCACTTCAGGCGCATCATGCAATTGCTTAATAACTGTACTATATTCAGCACCGACCATTAAACTCACCACATCATTCTCGTTGGTTTCACTGACCTTGCGCTCGCCTGCTTTGCTACCACGACGCATGACAATCACGCGATCAGCAACCGCGAAGACATCCTGCATGTTGTGGCTAATCAAAATCACCGGCACACCGCGACTGCGCAAGGTACGAATCAATTCCAGCACCTTGAGTTGCTCCGGCACACCCAGCGCTGCCGTCGGCTCATCCATAATCATGACACGCGCGTTCCAGTAGACGGCGCGCGCAATAGAGACGGCCTGACGTTGACCGCCGGAGAGTTGACGGATAGGAGTGCGCAAGTCGGGAATACGAATATCCAACTGATCGAGAACCTGGCTTGCTTCACGCATCATATAAGAGCGATTAAGCACCTTGAAGATGCCAAGCTGGTTGCGTACCCGCTCGCGGCCTAAAAAAATATTGGCGCTGGCATCAAGATTTTCACACAGCGCTAAATCCTGGTAGATGGTTTCTATGCCGCGCCGCCGCGCCTCCAATGGCGTCGAGAACGAGACCGGTTCCCCATCGAGCAGTATTTGTCCACCATCAGGCTTATAGACACCAGAGATCATTTTGATCAGCGTTGATTTGCCTGCTCCATTATCGCCAAGCAATCCCACCACTTCGCCGGGATATACCTCCAGGCTGACATTATTCACAGCAACGAGGCCGCCAAAGCGTTTAAAGAGGTTTTTAACCTGCAAGATCGGCTGTGCATCGGACATAGTATGCTCCTCCTACTTTCGCTTAGCTGCGCTCAATCAACTGCTTCTTTGCCTGATCGACCAGCACTGCCAGGATAATGACGGCACCGACGGCGATAAATTGCCAGAATGGGTCAATGCCCAGAAAGATTAGCCCGTTCTGGATAATCGAGATAATCAGTGCGCCAATGACCGTGCCGAGAACATTGCCTTCACCGCCAAAGAGCGAGGCACCGCCGATAATGACCGCCGCGATGCTGTTGATCAGCAGAGGATCGCCCACATCCGCCGCTCCATCGCTAAAACGCATCGTGTAGAGAAAACCGGCCAGCGCCGCCAGCAGGGCCGAAAGCAGATAGATCAGGATAATCTGCCGCGCCACCGGAATACCTGCGCGCCGCGCCGCCTCCTGGTTGCCCCCTATCGCATAGGTATAGCGACCAAAACGAGTCTGTGAGAGCAACCATGCACAGATCAGCACAACAATGATGAGCAATATCAAAGGATAAGGTAGAAGCTGCACAATCTGACTGGGGCGTACTCCCTGAAGATTCGTTGGCAAATGGAAGAAGCTAAAACGCCCATCGGGCAAAAGGTAAAGCAGATAGCCATTGCCAAGCTGGCCAACCCCATTTGTCGGCACGCTGACAGGTTGCCCACCGGAGAGAATAAAGCCGGTACCACGGGCTATGCCGTACATGCCAAGCGTGACAATAAACGGTGGCACGCGCAACCGCGCGATAATCAGGCCGTTGACAAGTCCTGGGATAAGGCCAACGAACAGACCAACCACCAGACCGGCTAACACAACGACAAAAAGTGGCACACTATTGCCCAGACGACTCATGACCAGAGCCGAGGCGACCGAGGCCATCCCCATCACAAAGCCGACCGAAAGATCTATGCCACCGGAAATAATGACAAAGGTCTGTCCCAATGCCATAATAAGTACCAGCGACATATCGGCCCCGATGGTCTGTAAGTTAAAAATGTTGAGAAAGCCCTGGCCGGTAATCGAGAAGAAAATAACTAGCAAGAGCAGGAATAGCCATGACCATCCCTTGCTGACGATGTCCAGAAGCTTTACCGGTGTTTTCCCAGGCTGAGGCCGCTCTGTTTCTGCCGTTGCTATGTCAGAAACTTTCATACGTTTCTCCTACTGGCATGTCTCGACATGGAAAGGGTAAAACATTCAGCAGGGCGAGCGCAAGGCATCATCCCACAATGACTAGCAATCAAAAGAGGTAACATATCATAGTAGGGGCGATGCCTTGCGCTCGCCCTCTCTGTTCCCTCCGAATGCTCGCCCTTCCTATCTTTTCTGATGAACCATGTTCCTTTCCATGTCAAAACATACCACACTGACTGGCAGACTAGCTACTCTTGTAGATGGCCGCCTGCGAGGCCGGATCATTCACATTGCTGCGATCAATAACGACATAGCCCGTAGCAACACGCTTCTTGATAAGGTCGGTCTGACCGTTCATGGCATACACACCGTATTGCACGGCAATACTGCCCATATCGGCAGGCTTCTGGGCAATCACCAGATCGACCACGCCATTTTGCAGGTCGTTAATTGCCTGCACCGGCGCATCAAAATTGGCGATCTTGATCTGTCCTTGCCTGTTAGCATTCTTGACGGCCTGCGCGGCACCCTCCGCGCTGAACAAATTGGTTCCAAAGATGCCGTTGACTAACGAACCCTTGCTGCTTGCCAGCAGTGAAGAAACCTGCTGTGAGGCTGTGGCGGCACTATCGTTGTCGTAGTTGTAGCCAACCAGCGTCACCGCTCCATGTGTCGCCTGAATCGCTTCGATACAACCTTGCTGCCTCTGATCTGTGGTGCTAACGCCTGGAATGACATTCTCGATATAAATACCTCCCTTATTGCCTATAGCCTTGATAAGTGCCTGTCCAGCAATCATGCCACCTTGCACATTATCAGAGCCGATATAAGAGAGCGGGAAGGTTACAGGGCCACTGGTATAGTTGCCGTCTCCGATAAATGTATCAACAGAAATAACCTTGATACCGGCCTGATTGGCTCGTTGCAACGGCGCAATCATTGCCTGCTTGTCACAGGCGGCAATAATCATCACATCGACTTTGCGCGCAATGTAGGCATCGACTATCGGCGTCTGCAAGGTAGCACTGAATTGTGCCGGGCCGTCGGTGAGCAAGGTGACACCCAGCTTGTCCGCCATGGCCTGCGCGCCCTTCTGCATCGTGACATAGAAAGGGTCACCCTTGACACCGACAATCAACACAAAGGTGTACTTCTTGCTCGTCGTGCTGGAGCCGGAGCCGGAGCCAGAGGTGCTACTGCCACACGCGGCCAGCAGGCTCCCTCCTGCGAGGACAGCGGTGGTACCAACAAGAAATTTGCGGCGACTGATGGATGTTTCGGGATCGGGGATCATCATTGTAAGCTCCTCATTGTTTGTTTCAATCCGCGCCCAACTCACCAGTTGGGTGCGATACCTCGAAAAACGTGCAACTATGGACGCTTTAAGCAACAGACAACTGCGTCGAGATCAGTCAATTCCTCCTTTCCACACCGAAAGATTGCTGGCAAAGATATGTTGTAAATAATTGCATACGCCTGCCAAAAAGAGATCGCAATTGAGCAAAGTTGATTGATAGTAAGTATAAGTTGCTTCCTTGCGTTTGTCAAGCTCAATCTGGCTCCTATCGATACTTTGTCTTTTCAAGAGAGAATGTTATAATCAAGAATAATCAAGTTCGATACGCTATGATTAAGCTCAGGAGTGGTGATGATGAAAGAAACTTTGGACGACTCGCCTGATAGCATGCAGGAAGATACAACATCCGATAATGATGGTCGCACTTCATTGACCATAGAACGGCGTATGAATATTGTAAAAGCAGTGAATGCCCATAAGACCGCGACGGTGGCCGAGATTGCACAATGGCTGGGAGCCTCGCCTGCGACGGTACGGCGCGATCTCGCATGGCTCGACGAACAGGGGTTGCTGATACGCACACGTGGGGGAGCTACCGCTATCGATTACTCTTCACAGGTCACTTTGCACCGCACAACTCCCAGCTATGAGCAACGCCTCAACGAATATGTGGAAGAGAAGCGCTCTATCGGACAATGTGCTGCCGAAACTATTCATGATGGCGAGACAATCATTCTCGACGCCAGCACCACAAATCATTATATCCTGCCCTTCCTGGCTAAAAAACATGATTTGACCATCATTACGAACTCTCTCTATATGAGCCAGGAACTGATGACCATTAGCGAGACTCATCCGAGCATGACGGTAATCTGTACCGGCGGCACTCTATTCAGACGCTCTCACTCGTTTATCGGCATGATTGCGGAACAAGCTTTGAGCCAATTCTATGTGGACAAAGCCTTTATCGGGCTGCGCGGCATCTCTCTCCATCATGGCCTCACCAGCCCATTTTCAGAAGAGATTCCGCTTAAACGCCAGATGATTAAGTGCGCACAACAAGTGTTTATTCTCGCCGATCACACAAAACTCAATCGCACCTCTGCTAATCTCATCGCACCGCTGAATGTTGTTCACACCGTCATCACAGACGCGCACGCCAACCCCGAAAGTATCCGTCAAATACAAAGTGCCGTTACGCGCGTCCTCATTGCACCACTGACCGAAGATACTAATACTACAGCAAGATAATGAAGATGAACCCAACCCCCTTGCGCGTGGACACGTTGGGATGAGCGGGGATGGATGTGCGACAGGTGACGCGCAATTATGAATTTTAACCATCACCATCCCCGTCGGGGCGTGATTCATCACGCCCTGCTCGCCCGTCGAGTCACTCCCAAAACGCGACCTTGCAGTTCCCCAACCGAAAATCACCATCCCCGTAGGGGCGTGATTCATCACACCCTGCTCGCCCGTCGAGTCGCTCCCAAAACGCGACCTTGCAGTTCCCCAACCATCAATGGAACCATGCCGTCGGAGCGTGATTCATCACGCCCTGCTCGCCCGTCGAGTCACTCCCAGGGCGTGATGAATCAC
>DAOTVZ010000082.1:0-12224 GCA_034436045.1 Ktedonobacteraceae bacterium
TGCACAAGTCAAAGGGTAACCTGGTGGTGTTTGACGACGCGGCTGAGCGCGTAGGTGCCGATACCATGCGCTGGCTCTATACCAACCATGAACCGGAACAGAACCTGAACTTCCCGCGTATCCCCAGCGAGGAGGATATGAAGAAGGCGGAAGAAAGTGGAATGCCGGTACGTCTGAGCGAGAAGTGGATGCTGGTGCGCAGGACGCTGGACAAAATCTGGAATGTCTACTGGTTCTTTGTGACCTATGCCAATATCGACCAGTTTGACCCGATGTTGTACCAGTTGCCGGTGTCGAAGCGCAGCGATCTCGACCGCTGGATACTCTCCGAGTTGCAGTTGACGATTCAGACGGTGACGGAGGGGCTGGAGCAGTACGATTCGGTGAGACCAGGTGAGAGCATACAGGAGTTTCTGGAAGACCTCTCCAACTGGTATTTGCGCCGGAGTCGTGAGCGCATCTGGGCCTCTGGCATGGAGGATGATAAGATAGCGGCCTACCTGACGCTCTACGAATGTCTGACAACGCTGGTGACGCTGCTGGCCCCATTTATGCCTTTTGTCACCGAAGAACTCTATCAGAATCTGGTACGTAGCGTCAATCCGAAGGCACCGCTCAGCGTTCACCTGTGTGACTGGCCACAGGTGAATAAGTATCTGATCGATGAGAAGTTGACGCGCGACACGCATCTGGTTATGCGCGTAGTAGGGCTGGGCCGTTCGGCGCGTGAGAAGGCGCAGATCAAGGTGCGTCAACCGTTGAACACGCTACATGTGCATGTGACGAGCAAGGATGAGGAGGAGGCGCTGTTGCGGTTGCAGGAACAGGTACTTGAAGAGTTGAATATCAAGCACCTGCAATTGATGAGTGATGAGAGCGACATGCTGGCCTATAGCTTGAAGCCGCAGGCGAAGGTATTGGGGCCAAAGTATGGGGCACTGGTACAGAAGATTCTGGCGGCCTTCAAGGCCTTCGATGCGCATGATATGCAGGTAGCGGCGCGGCAACTCAAAGAGACGGGTCAGCTTGTCTTGACCATTGACCCGGTGGATGGGAAGCAGGTTACATTGACGGCGGAGGAAGTCGAGGTGACCTCTACAGCGCGTCCTGGCTATGTGACTGCTGAGGAAAATGGCTACATTGTTGCCCTTGAGACGACGATCACACCTGAACTGCGGCAGGAGGGACTCATCCGCGATCTAACGCACTATATCCAGGATATGCGTAAGAAGGCGGGTTTGAACATCGAAGATCACATCGGTCTGGCGCTCTACACGGATGATGTCGAACTGGCTCGTATACTGGCTGAGTATGGTGAGTCTATCAAGAGCGAGACGCTGGCAGATTACGGTCTGATCTCCGTCAGCGACGAGAACAAACCGCCGTTTGAGGAATTGTATCGAGAAACCATCTCACCGACTTCACTCAAGAAGCTGGAGAATTATACAGTCGAGGTTGTAATCGGCAAGATGTAGGGATATGATTTATCTCGCCCTGCTTGTTGTTCGTGTCGATCTTGTGGTGACCAGGGATTTCAAATAGCATTGATCCACGTCTTCGACATGACTTACGGGCAGGGCGAGATGAATTGTCCCCTTACGGGATATACCTGTTTCATTTGCGTTTGGAAAAATGCATCATTACATTCTTTATGTGATTACCGGTTTCGGTTTTTAGAGTCCATTACAGGCCCTTATATCGCGTAGAGTTCGAAGTTGGAGTAGGTTACTGTGCTACTGGTATCGATGACGAGTCCAACATTACCACTTGGATAGGCTCCACTTTCTATACTACCTTGCCAAACGCCATTAAAGTATACCTTAAAGATATTTCCTTGTACGAGTACGTCAATAGTGACGGGGCCGTTGTTGATTGCCATTGTGCCTTGTTGTGCATGGAGAGTATTTGCGGCTCCAGTTTTATTATCATATACATCTCCTTGCCAATAGCCGTCGGATGAGATAAGGAATGCATAGCCACCAGATTGGGAGCCGGGCTGATTGCGGAAGAAAATGCCGAAATTGCCACTCACATGGCTGACCTGTACCTGGATGATGTAGTCATTGGGGAATGACTGCCCGTTGGGAAGCTGGTTCAGGAAGATACCGGCGAGATAGCTGGAACTGGTATTGCCAAGAGTGACACCATTTGATAGACATTTCACGATGGCATTGCTTTGAGTACCCCACGCACCGCCATAGTGGTCGCATTTCGCGCCGGGGAGAGGCGTAGCATAGAGTAATTGCCCGGCGGCGATAGCAGCTTTAGGAGCGACATAGGGGGTAGGTGTTATTGCCGATGAAGCTGTTTTAGCAGGCTTTTGAACTGTATTATGTTGTGTGGGCGTAAAATGCAGGTAGGCGGCAAACCCACTGATGATGAGAATCAGTATGATGATGGTACTCAAAAGAATCGTGTTGAGGGGCTGTCTTTCACGCTTTGGCGGTTTACCAACTTTTGTGGTTGCGGCACGCCGTTCCAGGCTATAGTTAGCGGGAATTTCAGGCTGAGCGGCTTTTGTTGAATGTGCAACGACAGTTGGTTGGTATTCAACCGGCACATCAGGCAGGTGTGTTGCTGGGGATAGAGGAGGCTCGGCGGGTTTTGGCGGCTCCATACGTGGAGCTTCTTCTGTTGAAGCGCTATTGAGTGCGGCGGGAGAAGTCTCCAACACAGCTTCGTTGCCCAGGACGAGGGGCGTTTCGTGTTCGTTATGGATGGGGACAGTTGTGTAATAGGTTGTCGGGGCCTGATGCGGGTCGATGGCGGCGCGTAGGGCACGGGCCAGTTCACCTGCACTGGTATAGCGTTGTTCGGGTTGTTTGGCCAGGGCTTTCAAAACGACGGCATCGACGTTTGTGGGCAGTGCCGGATTGAGTTGCGAAGGGAGTGGAGGCGGTTCCATTGCATGTTTAATAGCGATAGAGACTGCTGAGGTGCCTGTAAAGGGGACGCGCCCGGTCAGCATATGGAAAAGAACCACACCCAGGGAGTAGACGTCGGAGCGATAATCGACGGCATGGCCCGTACCTTGTTCTGGCGAAAGGTACTCTGGAGTGCCAATGATAGCGCCGGTACTGGTCAAAGCAGTGGCTGGTGTATTGCCGGTGCCCAATTCGCTGACATCTTTGATAATTTTGGCCAGGCCAAAATCGGCCAGCAGGACACGTCCATCGGCGTGAAAGAGCATGTTGCCTGGCTTGAGGTCACGATGGACGATACCCTGGGCATGGGCGCAGTCCAGGGCTGAGGCGGCTTGTTCAAGGATATGTAGTGCCTCTTCTAGTGGAAGTTTGCCTTTTTGTTCCAGGCGTGTGCGTAATGTGCCGCCAGTCACGTAGGGCATGACAATATAGGCGAGATCATCCTGTTCATCGTATTCGTAGACTGGCATGATGTTCACGTGATCGAGTGCGGCCACCGCATCGGCTTCGCGGCGGAAGCGGGTCAAAAATTCCGCTCGTGGTCGGGTTTCCATTAAGATGCTGGGCATCAACACTTTGACGGCCACCAGGCGTCGGGGGCGTGTTTGTTGTGCCAGGTACACTGCGCCCATCCCGCCACGTCCAATCAGGCGTTGCAAGATGCAGTTTCCGAGCGAGTGACCGAGTAATGCATTGCTATCGATAACCAAGCCCGTTCTTCCTCTCAAAGATAGTATGTATAAGTTCTGAATAAAGAACTACTTGTTGTTTATAAGGAGACTTGAAATCATGACAAGAAAACGACATGAATCCATTTAACAAAAGTACGTCCTTATTATACATGTCTTTGTCTACCAGACCAACCGGAATAGGAGCAGTAGCCGGGGAAAATATCTTTTCCGGGGACGAAGGGGTTGGTGGTGCCCTCATGCCTATGTAAAACTCATTGATTTGGCCATAAGGCATGTCATATATTTCTCAGTGGAAGCATGCTTGCGCTGGTTTCTACTTGTTAGACTGTTGTCATATTTATGGAAAGAGGATGAGCATGAGACTTGTCACCTATGAAGTGCAAACAGTGATTGGCCCTTTTAGGAGGGTGGGGGTGTGGCAGGATGATGGGAGCATTGTGGATGTCAATTTTCTTGTTGCTGAGCATTACAGGCGTACAGGTAATGACAATGCTTCCTATCGCGCTGCTGACTATGTTGCTCCCAGTGAGATGATTGCCTTTATCGCTGGTGGAAAACGCACGCTGGATACGGTGCGTGAAGCTCTTGCGCTGGTTCGTCCTTCACATGAAGAGCGTGGTGCAAGAGGAGAGCAGATAGTCTTTCTACGTGATGAGGTACGGCTATGTGCGCCATTACCACGTCCCCGACGTATTCATGATTTCATGGTAGTTGAGGAGCACGTGCGTAACAGTTTCAAAGGCAATGTGCCAGGAGAGTGGTATAACATGCCGGTGTGTTATAAGGGGAATCCAGATGCGGTGATTGGGCCGGGTGATGCTGTGCGCTGGCCGCGTTACACAGAGAAGCTCGATTACGAATTAGAAATGTGTGCGATCATAGGGCGACAAGGGAAGGATATACCGGCATCGCAGGCCCAACCATATATTTATGGTTACTCCATCTTTAATGACTTCTCGGCACGAGATATTCAGTTGCGTGAGATGTCAGTGGGATTGGGGCCATTCAAGGGCAAGGATTTTGCGACAGCTATCGGGCCATGCATTGCTACTGCTGATGAATTTGATGTCTTGCATGCGCCTATGCGCTTCAGGGTTAACGGTGAGGAGTGGTCGTCGGGTAGTCTTGGGCAAATGCGTTTCTCCTTTGAGGAGATTATCGAATATCTTTCCAATGAGGAAGAGATCTATCCGGGTGATGTTTTGGGTAGTGGAACTATCGGGCGTGGCTGTGGCCTGGAGCTTGATCGGTGGATTGCGCCAGGTGATCGACTGGAGGCAGAGGTAGAAGGCATTGGGGTTCTGATGAATATTGTGGGTGCGCGAGACTGAGACGAGAATATTTTTACGCTGGTAGCAGTACAGAGGGAGAGGAGAAATATCATGGGTAACTGGAAATATATCAGAGGTTTGCATGATCTGGGCAATTCCGTGTATGCCTATTTGCAGCCCGATGGTACCTGGGGATGGAGCAATGCCGGCTTGATTACAGATGGCGAGACGTCTTTGCTGGTTGATACGCTCTTTGATCTTTCACTGACACAAGAGATGCTGGATACCATGCGCAGGTCGGTTGCTGCGGCACGGCAGATTGATATGGTGGTGAATTCGCATGCCAACGGCGATCATTGCTATGGTAACGAACTGGTGGCCGACGCGCGGATCATTGCCTCAAGACACACGGCTGAGGAGATGTTGACCGAAATAACACCGTCTCAATTTGCTGAGTTACTCAAGCAAGCACCGGCGATGGGTGCAACGGGTGAGTATCTGTTGCGTATCTTTGGTCCATTCAAATTTGATGGCATCACGCTAACGCTGCCCAAAGAGACCTTTGAGGGCACGATGAAGTTGCAAGTGGGCAACAAAGAGGTACAACTGATTGAGGTTGGCCCTGCGCACACGCGGGGTGATACGCTGGTTTATGTACCGGGTGATCATGTAATCTTTACGGCGGACATTCTTTTTATTGGGGGCCATCCGATTGCCTGGGCCGGGCCAGTCAGCAACTGGATTCGTGCCTGTGACTACATTCTCTCGCTGGATGTCGAAACGATTGTGCCCGGTCATGGCCCGATTACGGACAAAGATGGAGTAAGGGAGTTCAAGAGTTATCTCGAATATGTCTTTGATGAGGCCCGTAAGCGTTACGAGGTCGGTATGCCCTCTTTTGAGGCGGCTAAGTCGATTCCGATGGAGCGATATGCTTCCTGGACGGATGGTGAGCGGATTGCTGTGACAGTGGCAACCATTTACCGCGAACTGAGCGGAGATCAGTCGCACGCTGATCGCGTTACCTCGTTTGCGGAAATGGCGGCGTTGGCAAAGAAGTAGAGATGTCGCGCGGTGTGGTATGGCCCTGCCACACCGCGCGATACCTTTTTAAGAGGTAGGGGGACCCATGTTGGCGGTTTCGGTTTCTGGCGGTTCGGTATGAATGACGACGGAGCCGAGTTGAGGATAGGCCTGGCGCAAGGCACGTTTGATCTCCTCGGCGTGAATGTGTACCTGGCTGAGTGGAGCGTCGGCGGCATAAGTGGCATGGAGGACGAGGTCTAGTTCGGGGGGATGTGTTTCTGGGATGGTGGGGCTGTGGAGAGTAGTGGTTGATGGTTGTGAGCAATAGAGGTGGATATCGTGTGCGCTGCCTTTGCCGGCGATGTTATCGACGATGTGGGCGATGTCCTCGGCCATATGTCTGTAGCATTGGGTAACATCCTGACGCTGGACGACCTGGTTGGTAGGAGCTTCCAGGTGAGTAGTGACGCGGCTGAGCTGGCGATTGGCTTGCAGGATGGCCTGTTCGAGGCGCGTTGCTACATCGTGGGCCTCACCCAGTCCCATATCACGTTGAACTTCAACGTCAAAATCTGCTTCTAAGCGTCCGTTGCCGATCTCGCGCACGTGAATGTCATGGGCATGGACGCCCTGTTGTTCGGCGAGATAATGAATTTGCTCGGTGACAGTTTCCTGGGGCGAGGCAGTTGGTTCAACATGGACGACAACGTCAATCTCGCCCTGTGGGGCTATACTGCGCACGGCGTCCATTGCAGCGTGCTCGACACGTTCGGTCAGGGCGTGGGTTTGCTCGAAGGTGAAGGTGCGCGGTGCGGCGATAATAATGTCGGCAAAATACTTGTTGCCTGCGCGGCGCACGCGGATACGGCGGATTTCGGTCACGTTCTCAATGCGCTGGATTTGCTGTTGAAGCCGCTGGTTCATCTCGCCTGGTGCGTGATCGAGCAGAGCATCAATGGTTTCTTTGGCCAGGCGTAGGCTGACCCAGATGACGATGCAGGAGACGCCCAGGGCGGCGACAGCATCGGCCTGTTTGAGCCAGAGCGGCAGGCGAAAGGTTTCAGTCAGGCGCACCACGAGCAGACCGGCGATGACGACAGAGGAACTCCAGATGTCGGTACTGAAATGCAGCGCGTCGGCCTCAAGGGCCTGACTACCGAGCTTGCGGGCGATGCGCAGGAGGACACGCGAGCGGGTGAAATCGACGCTTATCGAAATCAGCATGACGGCGAAGGCCCAGATACTGGCATCGACGGTGGCCTGACGGGTAATCAGGCGTTGAATGGCTTCATAGATAATCCAACAGGCGGTGAGCAGCAGGAGACCGGCCTCGAAAAAGGCGGAGAGATTCTCGACTTTGCTATGGCCATAATTATGGGTCGCGTCGGCAGGCTTATCGGCGACGCGGACAGCAAAAAGCGTCATGAGGGCTGCGACCAGGTCCAGACCTGAGTGGGCAGCTTCGGCCAGGATGCCGAGGCTACCGGTCAATAAGGCAACGACGATCTTTAAACTGGTGAGTCCAACTGCCGCTCCTACCGATGAGAGGGCGGCAAGCTGCTTTTGGCGCTCCGCTTGTAGGTCATGTGGCATATTTATCTCTTCTAGCGCTTTCTCTATTGAAATATTCCCTGAATGATTGAGAGATGATTTAAATTGTTCTAATCATTCTATGTCGTTTCCCCATTGTATGCAAAGTTGTGAAGAAGAGCAAGTCTTCTCTTTGCGAGCGTGGAAAAGGTGACATATTGCCGCGTGGCGGTGGCTATGGTTATTTTTGCTATATATTTGCCCTGTCAACGCATAAAATAGTAATTGACATGGGACGTAATTGTTGTTATGCTTTATAGAAACAACTAGAAGAAAGACTGGCTCGCGTTGAGCAAGGCTAGTATAAGTATGGTTGCCGACAGAGAGTCGTCGGTTGGTGAGAAGGCGACAGGAAAAACCAGCTTAGAACCCGCTTGTGAGCGACTGGCCGAAGAAAGTCACGGAGAGAAACAGAGTAGTGTTCTCTGGGTGCGTGGCAAGTAGGAACAGATGGGTGGCTCCCATGCAGCAAGATAGCCGGAAAGTGGTCTTTTCACCGCTGCTACAATGTTGTAGAGATTGTGGTGGGTTACAATGATGGTAGCTTCTCTGCAAGATTGAGAAAAAGACAAGCTGGGTGGTACCACGGGAGTATTTTAAAGAAGCAATTCAGCTCTCGTCCCTTCGTGAGGATGGAAGGGATGAGAGCTTTTTTTGTTGCAGGTTTGGTGACAACGAGGTAGTTGAGTATGAAAACAGTGTCTATTGTGAATGTGACAAGCTATACCGGCGCGGAACTTCTGCGCCTGCTGGCACAGCATCCAGAGTTTGTCGTCACCTCTGCCACGGCGCGTAGCAGTGCGGGCCAGCGACTGGAGGAGGTTTTTCCGCAGTTGCGTGCGCTCTATGTACAAAATACACATGCCGGACGCGCTGCCGTTGACCCTATGCTAGTATTGAGCGAGGAGCCGGAGCAGACCGATCTGGCGTTCATTTGTCTTCCCCATGCCGCCGCTGCCGAAACGGTGGTGCGCCTGCTTGGGCGCGGCACGCGGATAGTAGACCTCTCTGCCGATTTTCGCCTGCATGACGCGGCTGAATATAGCCGGTGGTACAAGCATGAGCATCCGGCACCGGCCTTGTTGGAGACGGCCATCTATGGCCTGTGTGAGCGCTATCGCAAGCAGATTGAGGGTGCGAAGCTGGTGGCGAATCCAGGCTGTTACGCTACGACCTCTATTCTGGCGCTTATCCCGGCCTTTGCGGCGGGCATCATTGAGCCGGATGTGATTATTGATGGTAAATCAGGTATCAGTGGGGCGGGACGTAGCTTGACGCTGGCTACGCACTACGCCGAGGCTAACGAGGAAATGAGCGCGTACAGCCTCTCCGGTCATCGCCACTTGCCTGAGATTACGCAGGAGGTATTGCTGGCGGCACGCGATGGCGGGCATGGAGTAGAGGGGCAACCGCGTATCACCTTTATTCCGCATCTCGCGCCGATGACGCGCGGCATTCTGGCGACCTGTTATGCGACGCTGAAGCCAGCGGTAGCGTCGTTGACTACAACAGATGTGCAGAAGTTGTACGCGGACTACTATGCGGGCGAGCCATTTGTGCGTGTGGTGGATCAGTCGCCACACACGGGCTGGACGTATGGGAGCAACTACTGCTTTGTTCATCCGTTTGTTGATACGCGCACCGGGCGTTTGGTAGTTCTATCATGCCTGGATAACCTGGTGAAAGGCGCTTCCGGTCAGGCAATTCAGAATGCGAATCGCATGTTTGGCCTACCTGAGACGCTGGGTTTGGAAATGGTAGGCATTTATCCGTAACCAGAGCCGTACTGTCAATCGTCTGATGATAAGGAGGCCGGTAGGAGCAATGCATCGCTGCTAGCCTGCGCAGGTAAGCGGAGGTGAGCTGTTGATCTGCTGATTAGTAAGGGCGGTACCTGTGTGGTTCTGTGGTCTTCTGGAGTTCAGCATGGTATTGTTGAGGAGAAAAACGTAGAAATGGCAATTCGATTTTCGACTAATGAGGATGGCGACATTATTAGCGATCATCACTTAATCGCAGAAGTGTTAAGTGAGGCGTTACCATACATTGATTTTTTACGTGGCAAGATACTCGTGATAAAATTGGGAGGGAGTACGTTAGAGCATCAGCGCAGTGTGCTACAAGATATTGTATGGCTGCATGCGTTAGGTGCGTATCCGGTGCTGGTGCATGGTGGTGGGCCGTATATTAACGAGTGGTTGAAGAAGCTGAATATTCCGACGCGTTTCGAGAACGGCCTGCGCGTCACCGATGCGGCGACACTGGATGTTGTACGGATGGTGTTGATGGGGCAGGTGAATCAGGGCCTGGTGCTGATGGCGGCGCAGATGGGGGGGAAGGCGATTGGCCTGAGTGGCACTGATGGTAATATGGTGCGGGCGCGTATTGCGGATGAACGCCTGGGTTTCGTTGGCGAAATTAGCGAGGTTGATCCTGCGCCGGTGCAGGCTCTCATCAGGCAGAAGTATATCCCCATTGTTGCTCCACTAGGTATTGCCCCTGACGGCACATGTTTAAATATCAACGCTGATCTGGTAGCTGCACACCTGGCGGGTGCACTGAACGCGGAGAAGTTGATCTTCCTGAGTAATGTGGTTGGCATCTGCCGCAAGGATGGTTCGTTGATCTCTGAATTGAGCGAGGCGGAGGCCAAACAATTGATTGCCGATGGTGTGATTACCGGAGGCATGATTCCTAAAGTTTCGGCCTGCCTGGACGCGCTGGCTGCGGTGCCGCGCGTCCATATTGTGGATGGGCGTGAGCCACATGTGCTATTGCGTGAACTCTTTACAGATCAGGGTGCGGGAACGATGATAGTGCGTTCAGAAAGTATTCCAGCAGCACAAGAAGCTGTTTAGGAGAGGATTAGATAAAAGGTATGAAGAAGCGTGTTGAGCGGTTGCGAGGGATGTATGATGTTCTACCGGACATGCATCTCCATCAACAGTGGCTCATTGATCGCCTGGAGGCGCTAATGGCACGTGCCGGCTATGCGATGGTCGATACGCCGATATTAGAGCGTAGCGATCTCTTTCAGGCCAGTTTTGGACAGGAGTTGTGGCAGAAGCTGTACGCATTCCGACTCCATCACCGCGAACTGTGCTTGCGTCCAGAGTATACGGCCTCTATCTGCCGTTTGTATCTCGACCATTATCAGCAGCAGCCATTGCCAATGCGCTTTCAATATGCCGGGCCGGTTTTCCGCTACGAAGCGCCGGGGCGCAGTCGTTATCGTCAGCACACGCAGTTCGGTGTGGAACTGTTTGGGGGTCAGCCTGCCCTGGCGGATGCTGAGATGTTACAACTGGCCTGTGAGATACTCAACACGCTGCATTTGGCACGCTATCGCCTGGAACTGGGCCATATCGGCGTTGCCAGCGGTTTTATTAGCCGCTTGCAACTGGATGAGCAGGCAGCACGATTGTTGCTAAGTTTGATGGAGCAGATCAGTCGCTCGGCTGAAGGTGAACAACAGGCGCAGGCACGACTCGAAACGCTGTATCCTGTGACATTGGAGGAAAAGCAAGTATCGTCTCAAACAGTCTCGGAGACACCCACGCCGGTTGAGATGCGCTATATTACTTCGTTGCTCAACGGTATCAGCATCTCCTTTGGGGATGATAACGCGCGTGACGAGATAGTTGAGCGTTTCTTATGGAAGATGGAGCGTAGTGAGCAACGTCGTCAGATACTTCACGCACTTGAATTTTTACGAGCATTGCATGCTGTTTCGGGGCCACCGCCCGGAGTGTTCAGAGAATTACAAGATTTATTAGATCGTTATCAACTGGATACGGCACCGTTGCAGGAATTGCGGCAGCTAGTATCGGTGGTTGAGCAGTGCGGCGTGCCACGCGAACGCATTGTTCTCAATCTTTCGCTTGGACGGGGCGTCAGCTATTATACGGGTCTGGTATTCGAGATACACGCGCAGGACGATGATGGGTTTGATACACAACTCTGTGGTGGTGGGCGCTACGACCACCTGTTGCGCATCCTGGGAAGTTCGCGTGATATTCCGGCGTGTGGTTTTACCTTTGGCGTCGAGCGCCTGTTGTCCATGCTACCTGCTGAGGAGCTACCTTTACCGTTGTTGAGCGAAGCGCTGGTGATTCCCGTCAGTGCCCGTGAGATGGCGTATGCTTTATATGTGGCACGCTTAACGCGCGCGCAGGGTATGCGCACCGAGGTTGATGTGAGCGGGCACGGTCTGAGCGCGGGCTTGAAGCTGGCTGTGAAGAAACAGATTCCCCTGGCGCTGATTGTGGGTGAGGATGAGCAACGACGCGGCGTGATTACAACGCGCAATCTTGTGACAGGGGAGGAGCAGGTGGTGGCGCTGGAGACGATAGAGCATGTCAGAGAACGGCTAAATGGAGGGAGCGCACAATGAGTGCGAAGGGTGAAGTACGCCTGGTTTTGCCCGGCAAAGGGGCATTAGAGGCGGCGACACTGAATTTCTTAGCAGAATGTGGCATGAAGGTCAATCGTAGCAACCCACGCCAGTACCTGGCTCGTATCAGCAGCATGCCGGATATTGAGGTAGTTTTCCAGCGCGCCGCCGATGTGCCATTGCTGGTGCAGGATGGTGACGCGGCGATAGGCATTACAGGCTACGATATTTTAGCTGAGCATCGCGGTTACGGCGATGATGTGCTAGATGAGGATGAGGAAGACGATGAACTGATCGTGCTGGAGCGTGATCTGGGCTACGGGGCCTG